>NZ_JAALEC010000070.1:0-21281 GCF_014145205.1 Dietzia sp. DQ11-44 | reverse complement strand
GGCGGTCTGCTCAGGCGGAGCCGCGCGTGGTCGGCGTCGAGAGGACCACCCGACCGGTGGGTGTGCACGACGGCGCCGCCGGGCGTCGGTCGGGCGTGCGCAACGGCGACGACGTCGGGACGGCCCGGCCGGTCGGTGTGTACGAGAACACGGTCGGCGCGGTGGTGAGGGCAGTGTTGCGGTCCTGGGACACGGGATTCCTCCTGGTCGTCGAGGAGAACGATCGACGGCAGGTCGCCACGGGCGGCGCCGACGAGCCCTGCTGGCGATGTGGTGCGGAGGCGACGACGGCTCACCCGGGGCGGTGGCGCGGACCTCGTGGTGTGTGCGCCGTGTGGAGATGGGGTGGCCGGAGCTGAGCACTCCTGCGGAATCGAACGCTGTCGGCGGAGGTGTCGCCCGTCTGTTCGACCAGAGGCGCGCTGGTGGGCGCGCGATGGAACGACGATCGCATGTCGCCCAGCGGAGCACAAGTCGTCGCGCCGGTGTTCGTGCGGCGCGGCCGGGACCTACGCTGTCCTGGTGAGTACACCTACCGGCGGCGCGGACATCCCGGACGATTCCGTCCTCGACTCCCTGCGCGGGGCCGTCGACCCGCTCGAAGCCCGACACGAATCCGATCCGGCACGGCCGACGGACTTTCGGACCCAGGTCACCCGGTTCTTCCTCACGGGCGTACTCTCCGCGGTCGTCGACTACGGCCTGCTGCAGCTGTTCATGCTGTTCGGGCTGGGGTACGGCCCGGCCAAGGCGCTGTCCTTCGTGGCCGGGACCCTCACTGCGTACTCGCTCAACCGTCGGTGGACGTTCCAGGCCGAGCCCTCCCGCGCCCGCTTCGTCGCCACGATGGGCCTGTACGCGCTGATGTTCGGCGTGCAGTGGGGCCTGTTCATGCTGCTGGTGCCGTGGTTCCACGACCTGGGCTGGAGCACGTTCTGGGCCACGACGGTCGGCTACGTCATCGCGCAGGGCGTGGCGACGGTCACCAACTTCATCGTCCAGCGGACCGTGATCTTCCGGGTGCGCTGACCGCCCTCCCGAGTTACCGCCCGGCCGGGGTTAGCCTGGACGGCGCGCCCGGGCCAGCAGTCGCCCGGGAGTGAGACGACCTCCGCCCCGACTCCCCAGGAGCACCCGCCACATGGACGCCACCACCGTGACAGCCGCAGGTGCCGACGCCGGTTCCGCCCCCGACGAGCGCGACCTGCTGGTGCAGCGCACCCTGTTCTCGGGCCCGCGCAGGTGGGTCAACGACGACCTGTACTCGCGGATCGTGCGGGGGGTCGTGCGCCGCACGCGCGCCGAGTTGCACCTGGACGCCGGGGCCGTCGTCGACACCAACACCTACTTCGGCCGGTTCGAGGCCTCCTACTGGCAGCGCTGGACCACGGTCACCAGCCTCACCGTGCGGGTCGCGGTGGAGTCCGAGGGGCGCCTCGACGTCCTGGTCCGCGCGTCCGACATCGGTTCCCACGTGCGCACCGTGGACGTGTTCCACCACCAGGGGGACGGGATGGCGGTGTTGCACGTGCCGGTGGACACGTTCGTCGACGGTGGCGCGATGTGGCTGGAGTTCCACGCCGTGGACGCCGAGGCGACCGTGTCCGAGGTGACGTGGGGTGTGACGACGACGAGCCCGGCCCGCCGCGCGGCGGTGGCCATCTGCACCTTCAACAGGGCGGACGACTGCGCTGCCACCGTCGACTCGCTGGCCTCGGACCCGGTGGTGGCCGAGCTGATCGACGACCTCTACGTGACCGATCAGGGGACCGACCTGGTCGAGACGCGGGAGGCGTTCCGGCGCGCGGCCGGGGAGTTCGGCGAGCGGCTGCACTACCTGCGCCAGCCCAATCTCGGCGGCGCCGGCGGGTTCAGCCGCGGGATGTTCGAGGCCACCGCGCCCGGTTCCACCGGGCCGGTGGACGTGCTGCTCATGGACGACGACGTCCGGGTCGAGCCCGAGACGGTGTTGCGGCTGTTCGCCTTCGCGGCCCTCACCCGCGAGCCGATGCTCGTCGGCGCGCAGATGCTGTACCTGTTCAACCCGGACTACCTGCTGGTCTCGGCCGAGCGCACGCAGCTCGATCAGCTCAAGGGCGGGCTGGACGCGGACGAGTTCGCCCTGCGCGACGAGTCCGTGGTGGAGAACCGGCAGGAGCGGCGGGTGGACGCCGAGTACAACGCGTGGTGGTCCTGTCTGGTGCCGGGGGAGGCGGTGGAGAGGGTCGGGTTGCCCCTGCCGTATTTCTTCCAGTGGGACGACATCGAGTACGGGTTGCGGTGCCGACAGGCCGGGATGCCCACCTGCACCCTGCAGGGGGCGGCCGTGTGGCACGCCGACTTCTACTGGAAGGACGGCGACGACTTCGGTCAGTTCTTCTCGATGCGCAATTCGCTGACCACCGCCGCCATCCGCCAGGGGATCGATCCGCGCGCGATGGCCACGAACCTGGGCCGGAGTGTCCTGCGGGCGCTCGTGGCGATGCAGTACGGTCTCGCCGCCACCCGCATGCGCGGCATAGAGGCGTTCCTCGACGGCCCCGACGGTGCCCACGGTGTCGGTGATGGCGGGCAGGCCGCCCTGGCCGGGATCCGCGCCGAACGCGCGGGATACCCGGAGACGGCCAAGCTCGCCGTCGACGCCCTTCCCCCGGGGATCAGGGTGGAGCGCAAGGTGGGGATCCCCCGCGAGGACCGCGAGGACCAGGTGCTGGGAAAACGGCTGCTCGTCCAGAAGCTCGGACGGCAGCGTCGTGGGGTCGTGGCCGTCCCCTACGAGGACGCGGCCTGGTGGCACGTCTCGCTCTTCGACGAGGTGTACGTGACCGACGCCTCGCAGACCGGGGTGCACCACCGCAAGGTCGACCCGCAGCGGGTCACGGAGCTGCAGAAGCGCCTGGTCGCCCTGCTCGCGCGGTTCATCCGCGAGGCCCCCGCGGCGCAGGAGCGGTGGCGCGACGCGCAGACCCGCCTCACGACGCGGGAGAACTGGGCGCGGCTGTACGGGGTGTAGCGCGGCACCGCCGTGCCCGAGACGATCTCCTCGGCGAGGTCGCGGATCTTGACGTTCCGATGACTGGGATCCCTTCGCCTCGGGCGGCCGGATGGGCGTGCAGCGAGCTACACGAGGATCGAGAGCGCATCGTCAATCGCCCTTCGCAAGTGATATCCGTTCTCGGCCACGACACGAATGCTCATTCCGGGGCAACTTCTGAGAGGCGACACCGCGCCGTAACTCGTCCGCGCGCCGTGCTTGTTCAGCCACCACTTCCAGTCGAGTCCGGTGACGTGGTCCCCTACCGCGAGTATGAACGCGGACGCACCGAAGTGGTGCTCCCCGACGCAGTGGAATCCCATCCGCTCCACCGCGGCGACCTCGCCGTCGAACTCCAGTGTCGTTTCCGAGAGGTAGGACACCGATCCCGCATCAGGATGACGCACGACCGCGTCGACGAGGAGGACGCAGGAGGAGGTATCCACGGATACGCGGCTCACCTGTGAGAAGGACGAGCCCGGCAACAACAGTCGAGGTTCGGACACGAAGTCCAACCGAGAGCCCCCCATCACCTTCAGGCTCAGGTCTTCCGCCGCCCCCTCATGGGACCCGACCTTCTGGACGGGCATGGCGCCCTGTCCCACAAGCCTGACCCGGCCGCCGTCGCGGACAACGACTCGTTGGCGAAGCCGCTCACCCGTGATGAGTCCGCTGGTGGCCGACTGGACGATGAGGGATGCCGTGTCGTCACTCAGGCCACGGACCTGGCCGTGCGTCAGGATGCCGATCTCGTAAGGCCAGCGGAAGTATCTCCGGGACAGGAAGGTGCGGCCGCCTCGGCGGGCTATCTCGAGGTCGAGCGCATATGGTTGCGCGCTCAGAAGAGCACCTCATCAGAGATGAACCGCGCGAACTCGTCCACGCCCTCACCGGTGAAGCAGTTCGTGACGAGGACCGGTCGCCCCTCCCGCACGTCGCGGGCCTCGGTGACCATCAGTTCGAGGTCCACCCCGACATGCGGTGCCAGGTCGGCCTTGTTGATGACGAGGACGTCCGCGCGGAGCACGCCGGGTCCGCGCTTCCGGGGGATATCGCCTCCTCCGGAGACGTCGATCACGAACACCCAGAAGTCGACGAGATCATCGGAGAACGTCGAGGCCAGATTGTCGCCGCCGCTCTCGATCAGAATCACGTCGGTACCGGGGAAAGCCTGATCGAGCTGCTCGGCGGCCTCCATGTTCATGGTCGGGTCCTCGCGGATCACCGTGTGCGGGCACGCTCCGGCCTCGACGGCGAGGACCCGGTCCGCGTCGATGATCCCCGACCTCCGCAGCCGCACGGCGTCTTCCGATGTCACCAGATCGTTGGTGATGACGGAGACGGATTTACCGAGATTCTCCAACCGCGGTATCAGCTTCTCCACCATCGCGGTCTTGCCGGACCCCACCGGGCCGCCGATGCCGATGCGAGCCGCGGGACCCGGGGGCTCCGTCCGGCCTTCCGGTCTGACTCCGGTCCGGGTAGCAGTCAGAGTCGAGGAATCAGCCACCGGATCAGTCATCTCAGCATGTACTTCCTGGTCAGTGGGCGCACGTCGAATGAGTGCACCTCAAGCTTTTCCCCGTTCACGGAGACGTCGAAGGTGCGCGGGTCGACGCGTACGTCGGGTAGCGCGTCGTTGTGGACCATGTCGCTCTTGCGCAGATGGCGCGTCGACGTGATGGGGAGGACTGCTTTGGTGAGCCCGAACGGCTCGAGCGATCCGGCCCGGGCGACGATGTCGGAGACGAAGACTGCGCTGACGTGCTTTTTCGCCGAGCCCCGGCCGCCCCACATCAGACGTTGGACCTGCGGTTCGGTCATCATGAGACTGCCCGCCGCGTCGCCCATCTTGGCCCAGACGATCATTCCCGCCTTGAGTACCTGCACCGGCTTCACGCCGAACGACTCGAACGGCCACAGCACCAGGTCGGCCATACGACCCGGCTGCACCGAGCCCACGTGCTTGTCGATTCCCACCGCGATCGCCGGGTTGAGGGTGGTCTTGGCGACATAGCGCTTGATCCGCTCGTTGTCCGCGCGCCCGGTCGTCTCCTCGGGCAGACGGCCGCGGTGATCTCTCATGACGCTTGCCAGTTGCCACGAGTTCGTCACGTTCTCCGCGAGGCGGCCCATCCCCTGGGTGTCCGAGCCGAAGATCGAGATCGCGCCGATGTCGTGCAGCAGGTCCTCGGCGGACATGGTCTGCGGCCGGATTCGGCCTTCGGCAAACGCGACGTCCGCTTCAGATCGTGGATCCATCTGGTGCCCGATGAGCGTCATCGGCACGCCCTCCTCGAGCGCCGACCACGCGAACGGGTTGGTCGGGTTGGTCGACCCCGGGATGACGTTGGGGTACGACACCACGCTCAGGATGTCCGGGGAGTGCCCGCCGCCCGCGCCCTCCACGTGATACATGTGGATCGTCCGGTCGCCGATCGCGGCCATCGTGTCCTCGGCGAACCCGAACTCGTTGATCGAGTCGGTGTGCAGGTGCACTGCGAAATCGTGCCGGTCTGCCGCGATCAGTGAACCGTTGATGGTCTCAGGCGACGCCCCGAAATCCTCGTGGACCTTCACCGCGATCGCCCCGGCCTTCACGGCGTGGGCGACCGCCGAGGGGTCGGAGCCTCCGCGGGCGAGCAGACCGAAGTTCACCGGTGAACTCTCGGTGCCCTGCAGGTAGCGTCCCATGACGTGCGCGGTGCCTGAGCCGACGTCGAATACCGGTCCGGGAGAGCTGCCGATCAGCGTCGTCGTCCCTCCCGCCAACGCGTGCTCCGATTGTTCGGCAGAGAACATGTGTCCGTGGGATTCGATCGCCCCGGCGGTGACGATGCAGCCCTGCGCCGAGATCGACGTGGTGTTCTGGCCGCACACGAGGTTCGGATCGATTCCCGGCATTGTCGCGGGATTGCCTGCGTTGCCGATTCCGACGATCCGCCCGTCCCGGATACCGATATCCGCTTTGACGATGCCCTGGACCGCGTCGATGATCAGCGCGTTCTGGATCACGACATCGAGTGCACCCTCGTCCGTGGTGACGGTCGCGGACAGGGCCTCTCCATCGCGCATGTTCTTCCCTGCGCCGACGGTGAGTTCGTATCCGTGGTGGGTGTAGTCTTTCTCGATCTCCGCGAGCAGCGACGTGTCGCCGAGTCGCACCAGATCGCCGGTGGTCGGGCCGTAGAGCTGTGCGCGGGCCGCCGGGGTCAGTGAGGTACCGCCCGTCGTCATGACTCCTCCTGGATGTAGCCGCGCTGGCGGGCCCTCTCAAACGCCCGCGCGCGGGTGTCGGGGTCGTCCAGGGGGCCGTTGACGAGTCCTGCCTGACCGTGGACGACGCGCTCGCCGACGAACGGTGTCAGGGTGACGACCTTGGGGATTCCCGGTTCGAAACGCGTACCGCCACCGGCGTTGATGGCGAGCTTGTGGCCGTAGGCCGCTGCCCGATCGAAAGCCAGGGCCTTGTTGACCTCGAAGAAGTGGGTCATGCTGCGGACCTGGATGTCGCGGTCTCCGGTGTTGACGACCTCGAGGTCGATGAGCCCCGATGGATCGAACACCGTCTCCGCCTCGGTGAGGGCGATGACCTCGCCCGGCACGGGACCGTCTGCCGTCTCCGCGATCGGGGAGTAGATGGTCAGCAGCTTGCTGCCGGCGAGGGTCGGCAGCTCGAGCATGATGTACGAGATCATGCTCGGCACCCCCGGCTCCACCTGCGCCGACGTGAGCAGTTGCCCGGCTCGTTCCCGGACCTCCGAAAACGGTAGGTCGGTCCGCGCCATGAGCATCGCCTCGTCGGTGAGGTACGCGACGGCCTCGGGGTGACTCAACGGGATCCCCTCGCGGAGGTTGCGTCGCGCAAACTCGGCGGCAGTGAACACGGTGAGCCTCTCGGACTCGGTGGGCGTCAGGTTCATGGAGTAGTCCTCGGTGTAGTCACGACGCGAAAAGTCGTAGATCGGAGTGTCGATGGCGCTCGGCGGCGATGTCGTGCTTCGGGGTCCATGCCGTCGGACGGGCCCCGTCGGGGACCGGGAGCCCGAGGAGCTCGTCGAGCCGCCCCGACGCCCGGGTCATGAGTTCCTGGATGCTCCTGTGTCCGGCGGCCCCGAGCCGCACCGCGCTGCTCGAGTACGACGAGACGACCTGCCATCCGGAGAGGGCCTCGGCATCCCTCAGCCCAAGGCCCCGCGCCTGTGCCACGACGGCCTGCGCCACGGGCAGGTGGGCACCCGCGGGGATGGCGACCCGGACGTGCGAAGACAGCGGGTCGCCGAGCCGTGCCCATACCCCCAACAGGGCCCGCCCCGCCCGTCGCGAGGCCTTCCGCGCGGCCTCGCCGATGAGGTGCACGTCCACTTCCGTGTCCAGCGCGAGCAGCTCATCCAGCTCATTCCACCCGTAGGCCTGATTGAGAAACACCCGGTCGAAGGAGTTCCACCGGTGCACGAGTGCCTCGTCGAGCAGGACGGCGAGCTCGGCAGGGGAGGTGACCCACCCGTCTGCCACGAGCGTCTCCAGACCGGAGGAGAACGAGCCGGCGCCCGCGGCGAACGCCGGATCAGCGTGGAGCAGAAGCGCCGTACGCGAGGACGCCGTCATCGTATGGTTCCCGCCCCGTGTGCCGTCGCGTCGTGAGAGTGGGGCTCGTGGGCGGCGACGGCCGCCCCGGTCGTCCCCGCCTCGGACTCGACCACCTCGATCACCCCGCTGTGGAGGAGATGTTCGATCCGCACGAGATAGTCGTCTCTCGGTCCGTCGAGCAGGACCGTCATGTACTGCCCGGCCATGCGGACCTTCCAGTGAAGGTGCCCGGCGTGCCACCCCAACTGGATGCCGCCTTCGGCGTCGAGTGCCCGCAGATGTAGTTGCTCGGTCTCGCGTGCTTCGACCACCACCGCGCGGCGGTCGGTCAGCTCCAGAACCGAGCCGTCCCGGAGAGTCACGTCCCTCGGGAGTGCGATGCCGTACTCGATACCGTCCTGGTCCACGGCCTTGAATCGCTTACGGCCCAATTCGGACTGCGGCACAATCAGGCGGACTACCCGTCCAGAATACTCGTGGTGAGACAGCGCATTGTGGATATCCGCCTCGAGACGATGCCCGACGAGAGTGCGAAAGGTGTCCATGGCTCGACCCTAGGTGCAGTGCCGAAGACTATGAATACGTCATTTGACGCAATTTCTCTATCTGAGGCACGAGAATGCTGGATGACCGAGTAGGTAGATCCCGTCCACCATCGCGATGCGCGTGACGGAGCTTCGATTCGGAACCCCTAGCTTCACGAGAATGTGCTCCACGTGTTTGGATATCGTTCGCGGGCTGGTGAACAGCCTCTCCCCGATCTCGGTATTGCCACACCCCTCGACGATTCCGGTGACGACCTCCGCCTGTCGCCGGGAGAGCCCGGCGGGCATCGGCCCTTCGCGCCAGGACACATAGAACCCGCCGGCACCTCGCCGGGCGCCCTCCACCCGGACATGGACCGGCGCGGGCGCCTCGTCGGGCCATATCGCGAACCGCGAGACCTGCCCCCGTGTCGGCCATGTCCGGAGCAGGACGGACCGGATGAGTTCCGCGACCTCGTGGCTGTGCTCTGGTTCGAAGCTCGTCAGGTTGAGCCCTGGGTCGAGCAGGAGTGCGCCGTCCGCCTCGTTGCGGGTGCGTCGTTCACGGGTCCGGAAAAGAAACTCGCCCAGCGCCGGAGCGGCTGCCGACAACGCGGCCATCTCCGCTTCGCCGGGCGGCCGGGGCGCGTCGGTGTTCCCGGTCACCATCCCCACATAGCGCTCCTGGTGGAACAGTGGCAGGTAGACGCCTTCCCGGTACCCCAGCGGGAGAATGAACTCTTGGTAGAGGGCCGAATCCGCGCGGTTGATGTGGGCATCGGTGTCGGCCCAGCCCTTGGGTCGCCTGTCCCGGTGGAGCGCGGGCCAGCACAGATCGTCCAGGAACACTTGCCCGTTGAGCGCGTCCAGCAACTTCTGCGGGAACCGCTTGGTGTGTAGCGGCTGGTGTATCCCGCGCGCCGGATCCCACTCCGCGATCTCCAGCGACGGGTACTGCACGAATCTGTTGAGTTCAGAGAGGGCTTCGTGCGCTGCGGTGAGAGGCGGGACCACGTCCGCCTGAGTCGCGCGGACCGCTTTGAGTGTTGCCTCGAGAATCGTTGTCGCCTTCATCGTTCTCCCCAGAACTCTCGTACACGGATGCCGATCCGACCTCCAGTCGCGGTGGGCATCGATGCACGGAAGTATGACGACCCGTTGCTTCTCCCTGTGTCGACAGGGTGTTAACAGCTCGTAACGTTGGTTGCGAATTATTGAATTGTCCGCCGGAGAGCATTCCCCGGCCTATTTCGAGGGATATTAACGCGCGTGACAATGAGCTGAGTCACATTTTTACCTGGTATCTTCGCGGCGATGGCGCCGTCTGCTGGCAAATACGCACGATGACGTATTCACAGAACCTAGTGGCCCTTTCTACTGTTCTCCGCACAATGAATTCCGGGTAGGCGGCCAATTTTTTGGCGGCCGGTGGCTCAAGGAAAGGGCACGCATCTCATGCAGAAATCGGCTAAATACCTTGGGTGGAAACGTCGGGCCACAGCGATCGCGGCTGGGCTCACGTTGTCCCTTGCCCTCACCGCGTGTGGCGGTGCCGGAGGCGGAGGCGGGAACGACCACACGCTCATCATCGGGATCGAGTCCGAGGCAGACGTCCT
Source organism: Dietzia sp. DQ11-44 (assembly GCF_014145205.1). Taxonomy (NCBI): domain Bacteria; kingdom Bacillati; phylum Actinomycetota; class Actinomycetes; order Mycobacteriales; family Dietziaceae; genus Dietzia; species Dietzia sp. DQ11-44. The sequence continues at coordinate 11,517 of NZ_JAALEC010000070.1, read as the reverse complement.
CGACCCGCAGGTCGCCGGCGGCTGGGTCACCTGGCGCATCAACTCCCAGATGTACGAGCCTCTCGTGATGCACGACCTGCAGACCCCGTCCGAGGAGGCGGCAGTCCCCGAACTGCGACCCGGGCTGGCGGAATCGTGGGAGATCTCCGACGACGGTCTGGAGTACACGTTCAACATCCGCCAGGGCGTCACGTTCCACGACGGCACCGAGCTCGACGCCGAGGCGGTCGAGTACAACATCCGGCGCATGTGGGATGAGTCGTCGCCGCAGTACAACGCCACCGCTGCCGGTCAGACGGTCTATGTGTGGCAGTTCGTCGACGAGGTCGAGACAGTCGACGACCAGACGGTTGTGGTCCGGATGACCCAGCCGTTCTCCCCGTTCCTCCGCATGCTCGCGCAGGGCGGCAACGGATCCACCGGAATCATCAGCCCCGCCGCGCTCGAGGAGCACGGCGAGGACATCGCCGAGAACCCGTCGGGCACCGGACCGTTCGTGTTCGAGGAGCGCATCCGCGGCGAACGGATCACGCTGTTGCGGAACGAGGACTATTGGGGCGAGGTGCCCGAGTTGGACGGCGTCATCTTCCGTCCGATCCCGGATCCCGCAGGCCGCTCGGCCGCGATCCGCAACGGTGAGGTCGACGTGATCGCAGTGCCCTCCCCGGACTCCGTTCAGCAGCTCGTCGACGAGGGTTACCAGTTGTCCGACGGCGCGCCGCCGCACGTCTGGTACCTCTCCTTCAACATGCGGGACGAGTACATGGAGCTGCCGGAGGTCCGGCAGGCAATCAACCTGGCCATCGACCGCGAGGGGATGGCCGACAACCTCCTCCAGGGCACGGCCGAACCCGCGTACGACATCCAGGCGCCGGCCAACGACGCGTACGTCGAGCGGACCGACGCATACGCCCGTGACCTAGAGCAAGCGCGTGAGCTCCTCGCGGAGGTCGGGCTGGAGGACGGCTTCACGACCAGCCTCGCGACCTCGGTCGACGGATCCGGTCAGATCGTCCCGGCGCCGATGGCCGAGTTCATCCAGCAGAACCTCGCCGAGATCAACATCGATGTCGAGATCCAGACCATGGAGTGGATCTCCTACCTGGGGCGCTGGGGTGAGGGTGCCGGCGATGTGGGAATGATGCAGATGTCCTGGGGCATGGATACCCCGTACTGGCTCTACATCGTCACCTCGCAGGCCATGATCGCCCCGAACGGACCGAACGTCGGCTACTACGACAACCCGGAGCTCGACGCCGTCATGGAACAGGCGATCACGGCCGCATCGGAAGAGGAGTCGGTCGAGTTCTGGCAGCGGGCCAACGAGATCGCCACTGAGGATGGGGCGCTCGCACCGATCGTCAACGACCGCGCTCCGTACATCCTGTCTCCGCAGGTCGAGGGCTGGGTCTCGGCGAGCCAGGAGTGGTACGACCTCACCGGCGTCAGCCTGAACTTCGAGGACTAGGCCATGCTTCTCGTCATAGGCAAGCGCCTCGGGTCGACCGTCTTCGTCCTCTTCGGAGTGGTGCTGATCGTCTTCCTCCTCCTGCAACTGGTGCCCGGTGATCCCGCTCGAACGATTCTGGGCGCGGGCGCGACGGAGGATGCCGTTGCGGCCGTCCGCCGGGAGCTCGGCCTCGACCAGCCGGTGGTCATGCAGTTCTTCACCTATCTGGGCGGGCTGCTGACAGGCGACTTCGGTCGCTCGCTGACCATCAACCAACCGGTTCTCGACATCATCCTGCCGAGGTTCCAGAACACGATGGTGCTGTCGTTCGCGGCGCTGGCTCTCTGCATCGTCATCGGCGTCCCGCTCGGGATCATTGCCGCTCGCAAGCAATACGGCATCTTCGACCGGGTCTCCATGTTTGTCTCGCTCGCCGGTGCGAGCGTCCCGGTCTACTGGTTCGGTCTCATGCTGATCGGAATCTTTGCCCTTCAGTTCGGGTGGTTCCCGACCTCCGGAATGTCGAGCGCGCGGAATATCGGCGGGGGAATGGGTGATCTTCTGATGCACCTCGTCCTCCCTGCGATCGCCGCGGCAACCGTTCCACTGGCCGTCATCGCCCGAATGACGCGCAGCGTGATGGTCGACACGATGGAGCAGGACTACATCCGCACCCTGCGGGCTTCGGGGATCTCGGAGCGCTCAATCCTCTGGCGGCACTGCTTCCGGAACTCGCTCCCCCCGATCGTCACCGTCATCGGGCTCCAGATCGGCTATCTCCTCGGCGGGGTGATCTTCGTCGAAGTGGTGTTCTCCTGGCCGGGACTCGGGTACCAGCTCTACACCTCGATCACGCAGAACGACATGCCGCTCGTGCAGGCCGGCGTCCTCTTCATCGCGCTCGTCTTTGTCGTCGTCAATCTGCTGACCGACACGGCAGTGGGCGTGCTCGATCCCCGCACCCGCAGAAAGGTCACAGCATGAGTTCGATCCTCGGCACATCCCCGGTTGCGGACACGGCAGGCGGCCACGAGCAGGGGAGCACGGCGGCAGACGAGGCCGCTCCTCGTCCCACGGAGCCCGCACAGCGTCCTTCCCGCCTACTGCTCGCGCTCCGCGCGTTCATGCGGGACAGGATGGCCGCGGTCGCTGCCATCATCCTGCTCCTCGCGATAGCCGTGGCGATTCTCGCTCCGGTACTCAGTCCCTACGATCCGACCATCGGGGACTCCTCAAGACGACTCGAGGGGATCGGAACGGAGGGCCACATCCTGGGACTCGACGGCCAGGGCCGCGACATCCTGTCCCGGCTGATCTGGGGCACCCGGTACTCACTGTCGGTCGCGGTGTTCCCGGTACTCATCGTCCTCCCTGTCGCCTTGCTCATCGGTTTGATCGCCGGGTACGCGAAGGGCCGGGTCGGCGAGACGCTCATGCGACTGCTCGACGTCCTGTTCGCCTTCCCGCTCGTCCTTCTGGCCATCGCGCTGGCGGCCGTGCTCGGCGCGGGGTTGGGCAACGTGATGATCGCCATCAGCATCAGCCTCATCCCCTACATGGCCCGGGTGGCGTACACCTCGACGGTTCAGGAATCGTCCCGGGAGTACATCGAGGCGGCCCGGGCGGGGGGCGCACGGACCCCGGAGATCCTCTTCAAGGAACTGCTCCCGAACGTCGTCTCGCCCCTGGTGGTCTACGCGACCACCCTGTGCGGCCTCATGGTGGTCCTCGCCGCCGGCCTGAGCTTCCTGGGCGTCGGAATCATCCCGCCGACCCCGGACTGGGGGATCATGACCGCCGACGGCGCCGGCGTCCTCCTGGAGGGATACGCGCACGTGGCCACCATCCCGGGGTGCGCCATCCTCGTGGTCGCCCTCTCGTTCAACCTGCTGGGTGACGGCGTCCGCGACGCGCTCGATCCCCGCAAGCAGACCACCTGATTTCCGCGCCTTCGAAGAAAGCGAGCGTGAGACCCAATGCTTGACATCAACAATCTCAGCGTCGATTTCCACACTGACGGCGGCGTCGTCCACGCGGTGAAGAACGTCAGTCTGTCCGTGGGGGAGGGGGAGATCCGCGGCCTCGTCGGAGAATCCGGTTCAGGCAAGTCAGTGACCTCGATGACGATCCTGGGGCTGCTCGGCACGCGACGGGCGAAGATCGCGTCCGGGGAGATCCTCCTCAACGGGACGAACCTCCTGGAGCTGTCCCAGAAGGAGCTAGTCAAGATCCGGGGCAGGGAGATCGGCCTGGTGTCGCAGAACGCGCTCAGTGCCCTGGACCCGTCGTTCACCGTCGGCGCCCAGATGGTCGAGGTCATCCGCCTCCACCAGAAGCTGTCGAAGGCCGATGCCTACAAGGAGGCGGTGCGGTCGCTCGAACTCGTGGCGATGCCGGATCCCGAGCAGAAGCTGCGCGCGTACCAGCACCAGCTCTCCGGTGGTCAGCGGCAACGCGTCGTCATCGCCATGGCGCTCGCCGCCCGCCCCAGACTCCTGCTGGCGGACGAGCCGACCACGGCCCTCGATGCGACCGTGCAGAAGCAGATCCTCGACCTGCTGCTCGAGATCAACAAGGAACTCGGCACCGCCATCCTCATGGTCACGCACGACTTCGGCGTGGTGTCGCACATGTGCGACACGGTCACCGTGATGCGGCAGGGCAGCATCGTCGAGCAGGGCACCGCCCACCAGGTCCTCAGCGCGCCGGAGCATCCCTACACCCGGTCACTCATCAGTTCCGTGCCGAAGCTCCACCTCGACGACTCGGCCCGGAACGTCCCGCGCGGCCAACGCCGACTCAACGTCTTCCAGGAGGCCTGACGATGTCTACCAGCGACACAAAATTCGTGGAAGTGATCAACCTGCGCAAGGTCTTCAACGTCTCGGGCGGCTTCGGCAAGAAGAGCCGGGAGGTCGTGGCCGTCGACGACATCTCGTTCTCCATCCGACGGGGAGAGACGTGGGGGTTGATCGGGGAATCCGGTTCGGGGAAGACCACCACCGGCCGGATGATCCTCGGCCTCGAGGAGGCCACCTCCGGGCACGTCGTGGTGGACGGGAGCGAGACGACCAACCTGACCGGCGAACGTATGCGACGGATCCGCCAGAAGGTCCAGGTCGTGTTCCAGGACTCCGGTTCTGCGTTCAACCCCCGCCTCCCGGTCGGCCAGCAGGTCGGCGCACCACTGCGCAGATTCGGACTCTGCGACGGCAAGGAGGCCACCCGGCGGGTGTTGGAACTCCTCGAGAAGGTCGGCCTGGACGATAGCCACTACGACCGGTACATCCACGAGTTCTCCGGAGGGCAGCGGCAGCGCCTCGGCATCGCGCGAGCACTCACCACTGATCCCGAGTTCCTCGTCCTCGACGAACCCACGGCGGCCCTCGACGTCTCGGTGCAGGCGCAGGTGTTGAACCTTCTCAAGGACCTGCAGGCCGAGCGAGGGCTCACGATGTTGCTCATTACCCATCACCTCGCCCTGGTAGAGCACATGTGCGACTCGGCCGGCGTGCTCCACAAGGGCAGGTTCGCCGAGGTAGGACCCGTCGACACGGTGCTCCGCCACCCGAAGAGCGAGGTCACGCAGAAGCTCCTCGAGGCCGTTCTCGAACCGAAGGCGGCGTGATGACCATCCGTCCCCAGCAGATCGCAGGCACGACCTACTCCGTCGACGCGGTCGTTGCCCGCTACACCGAGGTCGAGCCGACGATCTCCGCGTTCGTCGAGTTCTTCGAGACCGAGGCCCGGGCCGAGGCTGACACCGTGAGCGCGAAGGGGCTCACCGGCCCGCTCGCCGGGGTGCCCGTCGCGGTCAAGGATCTCTACGATGTCGCGGGCCACCCCACTCTCAGCGGCTCGAAAGTGGCCGACACCGAGCCCCTGGCGGCGGACTCCGCGGCCGTCAGGAAGCTCCGTGAGGCCGGGGCCGTGATCGTCGGAAAGACGGTGACCCACGAGTACGCCTTCGGCGCCATGTCACCTCCCACCCGCAATCCGTGGAACCTCGACCGCGTTCCCGCCGGGTCCAGTGGTGGCTCGGGCGCGGCCGTGGCGGCAGGCGTGGTCCCGATCGGGATGGGCACCGACACCGGCGGATCGATCCGGATGCCGGCTGCGGTGTGCGGGGTGGTCGGATTCAAACCCAGCTTCGGGCTCATCAGCCGCACCGGCATCACCCCCTGTAGCCCGACCCTCGACCACGCCGGCCCCCTCACCGCGACCGTCTCGCTCGCCGCGGCCGTCGTCGACTCCCTGGCCGGATTCGACCCGACCGATCCCGGGAGCAGGCGATTTCCGGGACCCGACGCGGTGGCCTCGCTGGAGCGGGGCGTCCAGGGATTGGCGCTCGGCATCCCCGAGCACTTCTTCTTCGACACGGCGGACGCCGACATTTCCGAGGCCGTCCACGCGGCAGCACGGGAACTCGAGGCGGCGGGTGCGCGGCTCGTTCCCCTCACGTTCCCCACCCCGGAGGAGTGCGGTGACGCCGTGGTGACGATCGCGGCAGCCGAGGCGGCGCTCTATCACCGCGATCGGTTCGCAGCGCGTCGAGTGGACTTCGAATCAGACGTCGCTGCGGCTCTCGACGCAGGCCTCGCGCTGAGTGCTGTCGATCTCCTCGAGGCTCTCGATTTCCAGGCGGCACTCAAGAAGGCGTGCGACGCGATGTTCGCGAAGGTGGACGCCGTGATCACCCCCACCGTTGGGACCGAGCCACCGCCGCTCGGTGCATCATCGATGGTGCTCGGCGGGCGGGAGATGTCGACCCTGTCGGGCCTCAACGCCTTCACCGTCCAGGCCAATCTCCTCGGGGCACCGGGTCTCGCCGTGCCCGCCGGGCTCAACGCCAACGGCATGCCGGTGAGCATGCACATCATGACCGCACCAGGCCACGACGCGCTCGCGCTCGCCATCGGTCGTGCCTACGAACAGCGAACCGACTGGGGTCGGCTCGCCCCGCCGCTCGCGGCGCACTAAGCCCCGCGAGCGGGCTGACACCCACTCCCGTCCCCTCACCGGGCCCGTCTACCAGGCCCGTCACACAGCCCCCGGTGGTCCGGGCGACGCCGGGTTCCCCGGTCTGTTCCATCACCCACGTCCGATAGGAGAAAGCCCATGTCAGAAACTCCCAAGGTGTTCACCGAAGAGGCGATCAGAGCGCTGTTCGACTACGCCGACAGCAAGGTGACCGACGAGCGCCTCGCCGCCAAACTCGCCGACTACACGCCGCTGCTGGAGATCGCCAACAGTGAGCCCTTTCAGCCCTTGGGCGAGACCCCTCCGGCCACCGCCTTCAACGCAGATTGGAACTGAGAGCCATGGAACCGTACGAACTCACCTTCACCGAGGCCTCGGACAAGATCGCCTCGAGAGAGCTCTCACCGGTCGAGCTCACGGAGTCGTCGCTCAAGCGGATACGCGAGGTCGAGCCCGACATCCACGCCTATGCGACCATCACCGAGGACCTGGCGCTCGAGCAGGCGCGGGTGGCCGAGAAGGAGATCGCCGCCGGAAAGTACAAGGGACCACTGCACGGGATCCCCCTCGGCGTGAAGGACCTGTACGACACCCGAGGGATCCTCACCACCTCCAGTTCGGACGTCCGCGCCGACTACATCCCCGATGCTGACAGTGCGAGCGTGCAGAAGCTCACCGCAGCCGGAATGGTGATCGTCGGCAAGACCCACACCCACGAGTTCGCGTTCGGCGCGACCACCCCCACCACCCGGAACCCGTGGGACATCTCCACAGTCCCCGGCGGATCCAGCGGGGGCTCCGGGGCCTCGATCGCCTCCGGAGGCGTCACCGTCGCGCTCGGCTCCGACACCGGCGGTTCGATCCGCATCCCGGCCTCGGTCTGCGGCACGGTCGGCATCAAGCCGACCTACGGCCGCGCCCCTCGTGTGGGGGTCGCGTCGCTGTCCTGGTCCCTCGACCACGTCGGACCGCTCACCCGCAACGTCCGGGAGGCCGCGCTCGTCATGGCGGCGATGTCCGGCTACGACCGACGCGATCCCGCGAGCGTCAACAGGCCGGTTCCCGACTGGACCCCCGATCTCGGCGGATCGGTCGAGGGCACTCGCATCGGCATCCCGACGAACTTCTACAACGAGCGGGTGCAGACCGAGATCTGGGAGGCGTCGATGGCCGCCGCACACGTGTTGGAGGGCCTCGGTGCGGAGTTGGTCGAAGTCGAGATCCCGCTCGCGGACAAGGTGCTGTCCACCGCGTGGACCATCATGCTCGCCGAGGCGGGCGCCTACCATCAGGAGGCACTGCGCGAGACCCCGGACCTGTTCACCGACGAGGTCCGGACCCTCCTCGAGGTCGGCGAGGGCGTGTTGGCCACGAGCTACATCAACGCACTGCGCACGCGGACTCTCATGCAACAGGGCTGGCGCGAGATGTACGCCGACATCGACGTCCTGCTGGCACCCACCCTCCCCGGGCCGGCGGTGGGCGCGGACGATCCGGTCTTCGAATGGGCCCCGGACGACATCGAGGGAGCGACGACGGCGTACAGCCGGGTGTGCGCGCCGGGCAACCTCACCGGACTCCCGGCCCTCTCAATGCCCGTCGGCTACTCGACGGACGGTGGTCTGCCGCTCGGTGCGCAGGTGATCGGAAAGCCGTTCTGTGAGGGCGACGTGCTTCGCGTGGCGTCGGTCTACGAGACCGCGACCGACCACATCGGCACCCTGGCACCGCTGAAGAGGGCGCCATGAGCCCCGGCGGAGAGCTGGCGCTCCTCGAGCTCACCGAGGTCGCGGAACTCATCCGCGGTCGGCAGGTCAGCTCCGTGGAGGTGACCCAGGGAATCCTCGAGCGCATCGAAACCCATGACGGCCGGCTCCAGAGCTACGCGATCGTCAGCGGCGACGCCGCCCTGGAGGCCGCGCGTGCGGCCGACGCCGAGATCGCGGCGGGGAACTACCGCGGTCCATTGCACGGGGTCCCGGTCGCGGTCAAGGACCTCTGCTACACGGCGGGAACTCCCACCGCGGCCGGTGGAACCATCCACACCGATTTCGTTCCCCGGTGGGACGCCACCGTGGTGCGCAGGCTGAAGGAGGCCGGCGCCGTCATCACCGGGAAGTTACGGATGACCGAGGGCGCATACGCAGAGCACCATCCGGCTCTCCCGACCCCGGTCAACCCATGGGATGCCGACACGTGGACGGGATCGAGTTCGAGTGGTTCGGGGGTCGCCACCGCGGCCGGCCTCTGTTACGCCTCGCTCGGCTCGGATACCGGCGGGTCCATACGGCTGCCCTCCGCGCAGAACGGGGTGACGGGCATCAAGCCGACCTGGGGGCGGGTGAGCCGGTACGGCGTCTTCGAGCTGGCCGAGAGCCTGGACCACATCGGTCCGATGACGCGCAGTGCGCGGGACGCGGGCGTCGTGCTGTCGGCGATCGCCGGCGAGGATCCCCATGATCCGACCACGGTGTCGGCGCCGGTGCCGGACTACTCCGGAGACCTGCGGTTGGACCGGGCGCCGAGCGTCGGAATCGACTGGGACCTGACGGCGACGTTCGACGAGCCGACCCAGGCGATGTTGGCCGGTGTCGTGGGAGTGGTGGAGTCTCTCGGTTGGCGCGTGTACAGCATCGAGCTCCCGGACCTCGCCGCCATCAGCGCGGACTGGGAGACCTTGTGCGCGGTCGAGACCGCGGCCGCTCACGCCGCCACGTATCCGGCACGGTCGAGCGAGTACGGCCCGGCGCTGGCGCATCTCATCGAGACCGGACGTGGGCTCAGCGCGGTCGACTACCAGATGCTCCTGTCGCGGCGGCGCGCGTTCACCGGGCGACTGAAGCGGACATTCCAGGACATCGACCTAGTGCTGTTGCCCGGTGCGGGTTTCGCGTCGCCGACGATCGAGACGATGGCCGAGCTCGGTACCTCCCCCGAACTCCTGGCGGGTCTGTTGGTACCGACTGCCCCTATGGACGTCAGCGGTACCCCGACCATCACGCTGCCCGGTGGCTTCACCGACAGGGGCACACCGATCGGCTTCCAGCTGTGCGGCGGGGACCTCTCGGAGCATCTCCTCGTCCGGGCGGCGCACGCGTTCCAGTCGGTGACCGACTTCCACAAGAAGAAGCCCGCAGTGGGCAAGGCCGCAGTGGCGGCGTGAGCACCGCCCTTACGGGCACGAGACGAATCGGACGATGTCCACACAGCCACAGAGGCGAATAACGCCTCTACGCCTCTTCGCCCTCGCCGTCTTCTGCGGAATCTCCGCCAGCATCGTCTACATTCCACAGGCGCTGCTGACGGACATCTCGACGAATTTCGGTGTGTCGCATCACACCTCGGGACTGATCGCGGCGAGCGCCCTGCTCGGCTACGCCGTCGGGATCCTCGTCCTCATCCCGTTCGGAACCCGCGTCCGCTCCTCGACACAGGTGACTGTTCAGGCGATCGTGCTCACCGTGGCGCTGCTACTGGCGGCACTCTCCCACAGCGTCATCGCGGCCACCGCAGCGTTCTTCGCCGTCGGGGTGGTGGGGAATCTGGCGCAGGTCATCATCCCGGCGGCCAACCGGATGTGTGCCCCCGGGCAGAGAGGTGCGACCAATTCCGTTCTCGTGGGCTCCCTCCTCGTCGGCTTGTTCGGCGGGAGGGCGCTCGCGAGTGCGTCCACGGACTGGGTCGGTTGGCGAGGGACCATCGTCGCGTGTGCCCTCCTGGTCGTCCTGGCGCTCCCCGCGGCATTGTGGGCACTCCGCCGGGCAGTCCCGCCCGTCGGCAGCGCACTGTCGCACGTGTCGTTGATGTCCGCAGCACTGAAGAGTGCTCGCGGCAACCCGGTCCTGCTCAGGGCCGCCTTCACCCAGTCCCTCGGTCTCGGGGCGTTCAACTCGGTGTGGGCGGTGATGGTCCTGCACCTCACCGCACCGCCGTTGTCATGGTCGGTCACCCAGGCCGGGATGTTTGGGCTGGTGGGCCTCGTCGCGGGGCTGGTGACACCGATGTCCGGCCGATTGATCGACAGATACGGAGCACGCCGGATGACCGGTGTGTTCCTGGTAATCCTCTCGCTGTCCTCGGGAGCGATCTTCCTGACCCACGACATCCCGGTGCTCTTCGGGCTGGCTCTGTTCTTCTCGACGTGGGCGAATCAGTCTGCATTGTCCGGAAACCAGGTGCAGGCTCTGTCCACATCTCCCGAGCACTCTGCCCAGCTCAACACCGCTTTCAGTTTCATCGTCTTCTTCATCGGTGGATTCGGGGGTCTGGTCGGCCCGCTCGCGTTTGCGATGGGAGGCCTCTCGGCGGTGGCCACCGTGGTCACGGTGCTGTCGTTGCTCGCGCTCCTGGTGTGGCGCTTCGTGCCGGTCACACGTTCTTGACACCGGTAAGACTCGCGGGTCCCGTGGCGACAGAACCGGCCGTCATCCACAGCTTCAGTCTGTCCACAGGGACCTCCCCGGCCGCACGTCCGCGGTCCGGATCCGACTGCCACGTGCTGCACTGTGTCCGGCATGGACACTCCCACTCCGGTCCGCGGGCCGAGCACCGACGTTCAGGCCTGCATCGAGAGCGCCCCCGCCGTTCACGGTCACTTCCCGAAGAGCCCCTGCGGGCTGCCGCCGGGCCCGTTGACCACTGCCGAACTCGCCGCAGCCGTCCCTGATCCACGAGACCGTGGCCGCTACGTACGGATCTGGCACGGGCTCTACCGCCGGGACGACCAGGTCGACGACCTCCGTTTGCGCAGCCTGGCGCTGGCGCGGACCTGGCCCGAGGGGGTCTTGCGCGGGCGCAGCGCCGCACTGTTGTGGGGTGACGACTCCGTCCCGGCAGATGCGATGCCCGAGATCTGGCTGCCGGCCACCCGTCGGTCCCGCGCGGGACGGGTCTACCGCTACGGTGCGATGCCACCGGCCGCCGTCACCGAGCTGGGCGGTCTTCGGGTCACCACCCCGCTGCGCACCTGCCGGGACCTGGCCGGCGATCTGGACCTCGAGGACGCGGTGGTGGCGGTGGAGAGGGTGTGTGCGGCGAACCCGGGACTGGCGGGGGTACTCGCGGCCGCGGCAGGGCACCCGTCCGGC
>NZ_JAALEC010000691.1:0-5860 GCF_014145205.1 Dietzia sp. DQ11-44 | reverse complement strand
CGTCCCCGGATCCGGGAGCGACACCGCCGCCGGGGGCCCCGGGATCGGCGGCGTGGATGTGGAGGCGGTGGACCCGAGCGGGACCGAGGTGCCGGCCGGGGACCCCTCCGCGGGCCAGGGTCCTGAGCATCTCGACGAGGTGGGGTGGGAACGCGCCCCGGGTGTGGTGTGGGGCCCGCTTCCGGTCGACGACCTCGAGGGCCATGATCACCAGGGCGTGGGCCGCCCGCCTCGCCGGGACCGGTACCGCGTGCTCGGGGTCCGGCACGGGCACCGGGACCGCCACCGGATCCGCGACCGGTGGGCTCATCCGGTCGTGCCGTCGGGCAGCGGAGACGGGTTCCGTGGAGGGGAGTGGTCTGACCCTGCACTCGTCGAACGAGGCGTCCCGACAGGGCGTGGATCGTCCCGTCGACGGCGGTGACACGGGTGTCGGGGCCATGCGTTCTCCTGCTCCCTCCGGCGAGGACCGGGCCGGTCTCGCGTTCTTCTATGTCGTTTGACGCACGGGGACGGGCGGTCGGTTCCGGCTCCGCTCCTGCACCGTCGACGGGCGTTGCCTAGGCTGTCCCCATGCGAGGACTGATTGTCGACTACTTCGGGGTGCTGGACGGCACGGATGAGGACCGCGAGAGCTGGCGGGAGATCCTTCTCGGTGCGCGTGCCAACGACGTGCGCCTGGCGGTCCTCAGCAACGAGCCCGAGGGGCCGGGGGCCGATCGGGTGCGTGAGGACGCCCGCGCCTACGGCATCGATCACGTGGTGCTCAGCGGCCGGACCGGCGTCGAGAAGCCCGATCCCGAGGCGTTCCTCGAGGCGGCGCGACGGCTCGAGCTGGAGCCCCGGGAGTGCGTCATGGTCGACGACGCCATCGAGAACGTCCTGGGCGCCGTCCAGACCGGCATGATCGGCGTGTTCTACCAGGTGTTCGACCGTGCGGCCGTGGAGATCCGGGGACTGCTCGGGCTGGACGAGGCGGTCTGACCCGTGGCGACCAGGCTGGCGACGGCGGACGCGGATCTGCTCCTCGGGGACGCCACCCGATCGCGGAGTCGGCACTCGTGTTCCCTCGCGCTCGTCTCCCGGGACGATCCGTGGGACATCGACCGCGTCATGGAGTTCGTCGACGCCAGACTCGCCGACGCCCCCAGGTTCCGCCAGCGCATCCGGTACGTCCCGTTCGGGCTCGCGCGGGCGGTCTGGGTCGACGATCCGGACTTCGACCTGAGCTTCCACGTCCGCAGGTCCGCACTGCCGGCTCCCGGGGGCGTGCGCCAGCTCGCCGATCTGGTGGCCAGGCTGGTCGACCGCCCGCTCGAGCCCGGCCGACCGCTGTGGGAGCTCTACCTCATCGAGGGACTCGCCGACGGGCGGCTGGCTGTTCTCACCAAGACCCATCACGTCCTCCTGGGCGGCCCCAACGCCGTGGACCTCGCTCAGGTACTCATGACCGACGAGAGGGCGTCCGCGGACGTGGACGAGGTGGCCACCTGGACCCCCGTGCCCTCGCCGGGCGACGGCGTGCTCGTCCTGGACGCGCTCATCACCATCGCCACGGACCCGTTGGAGTTGGTCCGGCGCTCGGCACGACTGGTCAACGCGGTGGAGAGGGCGAGCCGTGGTCTGGTCGGGGCCGCGAGTCTGACGGTCCTGCGACCGCCCGGGGGGCTGGCGGAGATGTTCCGGACCTCCCGCCCGCGCGGCAGCCGCGTGGGACTGGCCTCGTTCCCCCTGGACCAGGCGCGGACGATCGCCAGGGAGCACGGGTGCAAGGTCAACGACGTGGTCCTGGCCGTCCTGTGCGGGGCGCTGCGCTCGTGGATCCTGTCCTGCGGCCACCCGCTCTCGACGGCCGACACGCTCCGGGCGATCGTGCCGATGGCGGTCTCCTCGGAGACCGGACCGGTCGAGGGGTCGGAGGTCTCGGCCGAGGCGACCTCCGCCGAGATCGCCTCGGCCCTCATCGGCATGCCGGTGGGGGAGCCCAATCCCCGGATGCGGCTCGCGCAGATCTCGAGGGAGACGGCCACACAGCGCCACCCGAGGCAGGCCGTCGGCGCCAAGTCGCTGGCCCGCCTCTCCGGATTCGCCCCGCCCACCCTGCACGCGCTGGGCTCCCGGGCGGCGATCATGTTGCCGTCGGACAGCTACGACCTGGTCGTCACCAACGCACCGGGACCGCAGCACAAGATGTTCTGGGGCGACGGCGAGCTCGCCGAGGTCTACCCCGTCCCCGCGCTGCTCGACGGTCAGGCGCTGGCCGTGTCGATGAGCAGTTACTCGGGGATCGTCTACTGCGGATTCACGGCGGATCGCCAGGCGGTTCCGGACGTGGAGGAGATCGGTGAGCTCATCTCGTCGGCACTCGACGAGCTCACCGGGACCGCCCGCTGACCGGTACCCGCCGACCGGTACCGACCGCCGACCGGCCCCGCCCACCCGAGGAAGGCACCACCATGCGCCTGTTCATCCCTGCCACGCTCGCGATGCTGGAGACCCTGCTCGACGGCGGGGAGATGCCCGTACGCAGCGCGACCGCGTTCGCCGCGACCCCCGCGCTCGTCGAGTCGTATGCCCAGGGGGACACCGAGGAGATCGAGCACGTCGCGTTCCTCGAGGCCGCCCGCGCCTCGCTCCGGTTGCTCGGCGGTGAGATCGACTCCGGCGCGGTGCACGAGGCGCACCCGTACCGCCGCGTGGTGGTGAGTGTGGACGTCCCCGACGCCGACGCCCGGCCCCGGCCCGACCTGGACACCGCGGTCGTCCGCCTGACGAGGGGGACCGTGGCGATGGACGAGGTCGCGGCCGTCCACGTGGACCTCGCGGGCGCGGCCGGCCCCGTCGAGGCCGCGGTCGCGGCCGTGGATCGCGCCGACCTGGGGGACGAGGACGCCGAACTCACCGTGGGGGACGCTCTCGACCTCGATCTCGCCTGGTACGACGCGGCGGAGCTGCCGTTCCTGCTCAATCTGCTCTGAGAACCCCGGAGGGCCGTCCCGGTTACCGGGATCACGCCCGTGCGGTGTCCGCCAGGCGCTAACCTTCGCTACCGTAGGTTCTCATCTCCGGCACCGTCGGCCCGGTCCTCGGGTCGCGCGGTTCCCTGCCCCAAGGAGGCACCAGTGACCGAGTCGACCAGTGGACTCAACCGTGTACTGCGGGCAGCGGCCGCGAGGGTTCCCGAACCGCGGGCCGCGCATCGCTTCCTCAACCGCCTCACCCACCCGCTGCGGATGGACGACTACTCCTCGCTCATCTACCCGTTGTGGTCCTCCCGGGAGCTGCGTGGAGAGGTGGTCACGGTGCGCCGCGAGGCGGAGGACACCGTCACCCTCGTCATCAAGCCCGGGTGGGGCGCGACCCCGCACTACCAGCCGGGACAGTACCTGGGAATCGGCGTCCTCCTCGACGGCCGCTGGACCTGGCGCTCCTACTCCCTGACCTCGGCGCCCACCACGGGTCGTGGCGAGTACTCGGTCACCGTCAAGGCCCTGCCCGAGGGGTTGCTCAGCAACCACATCGTCGGCACCGTCGAGCCCGGCACCATCGTCCGCCTCGCCGCCCCGGCGGGGGACTTCCACCTGCCCACGCCGACGCCGCCCAAGCTGATGTTCGTCACGGCCGGATCCGGCATCACGCCGGTCATGGGCATGCTCCGCTCGTTGGACCGCCGCTCGGTCACCGAGCCGTTCCCCGACGTCGTCCACGTGCACTCGGTGCGCGAGAGGGAGGACGCCCTGTTCCTGGAGGAGTTGCGCGCCCTCGAGAAGACCCAGCCCGGGTACGTCCTGCACCTGCGGGTCACCAGCGAGGAGGGCCGCATCGACTCCCGCCAGATGTCCGCCCTCGTCCCCGACTGGTCGGAGCGGCCGACCTGGGCGTGCGGCCCCAACGCGATGCTCGACGAGCTCGACGAGCACTTCGACGCCACCGGCCGCGACGATCTCCACGTGGAGCGCTTCACGGTCAACCGGGACGCCGGGGCCTCGGGCGGGACCGTCACGTTCGGTTCGACCGGCAAGACGGTGGAGCTCGACGGTGCCACCACCATCCTCGAGGGCGGCGAGCAGGTGGGCGTGCAGATGCCGTTCGGCTGCCGGATGGGCATCTGCCAGACCTGCGTCGTGGGACTCGACGAGGGGCATGTCCGCGACCTGCGCAACGGCACCGACCACGGCCCCGGCGAGCGGATCCAGACGTGCATCTCGGTGGCGTTGGGGGACGTCGAGCTCAAGCTCTGACCGCGGCGGGGCGTCAGTCCTGATCGGTCCCCAGCGCCCACGCGTCGTTGGACTGCAGGACGCCGAGGAGCTCGCGGACGGCCAGGGCGCGCCGGTGCACGGCGGGGTCGGCTATGGCGTCGAACCTGCACTCCGGGTCCGCGGGCGGGCCCTGGTGGGTACAGCCCCGGGGGCAGTCCTGCACGATCGCGTCCAGGTCGGAGAACGACGCCACCACGTCGTCGGGCGAGACGTGCGCGAGGCCGAAACTGCGGATCCCCGGGGTGTCCACCACCCAGCCCCCGGTACCCAGTTCGAGGGCGACCGACTGGGTCGAGGTGTGTCGGCCCTTGCCGACTCCGGAGACCACGCCGGTCGCCCGGTGGGCGTCGGGGATCAAGCGGTTGACGAGCGTGGACTTGCCGACGCCCGAGTGGCCGATCATGGCGGAGATCCGACCGTCGATCCGTTCGTGCAGCGCGGTGAGGTCGTCGTCGATCCCCGTCCGGAGCACGGGGACGTCGAGCGCCTCGAACTCGGCGGCGAAGACCGACGGGTCGTCGAGATCCCCCTTGGTCAGGCAGAGGACCGGATCGAGACCGCCGGTATAGGCCGCCACGAGCGCGCGGGCGACGAAGCCGGCGCGCGGCGGGGGGTCCGCGACCGCGACCACGATCAGCAGCAGTTCGGCGTTCGCCACCACCACCCGCTCGTAGGGGTCGGAGTCGTCGGCGGTCCGGCGCAGGACCGTGCTCCGCTCCTCGACCCGGACGATCCTCGACAGGGTGTCCCGGGTGCCGGTGAGGTCTCCCACCACGCCGACGTGGTCGCCCACGACGATCGGCGTGCGGCCCAGCTCCCGGGCCCGCATGGTGACGATCCGGGTCCCGGCCACGTGGTCCGGGCCGTCGTCCAGCAGCACACATCCCCAGCGTCCGCGGTCGACGCTCACGACCATCGCGGACGCGGCGTCGGAGTGGCTGGGCCTGCGCTTGGTGCGGGGTCTGGACCCCTTGCCCGGCCGGATCCGGATGTCGGACTCGTCCCAGCCGCGCGCCCCGCTCCCGCCCCGCCTGGTGGCCATGGCCCTACATCGCCCGCCCGGCGAGCATGGCGGTCCACATCGAGGTGAAGCCCGGCATGGTCTTGGCGGTGGAGTCGATGTCGTCCACCTCGACCCCCGGCACCACGAGACCGATGATCGCGCCGGCGGTCGCCATGCGGTGATCGGCGTAGGCGCGCCACGGGGCACCGCGCAGGGGGCCCGGGACGATCTCGAGGCCGTCGTCGAGCTCCGTGACGCCGCACCCCACCGCACCGAGTTCGGCGGCGAGGGCGGCGAGGCGATCGGTCTCGTGCCCGCGCAGGTGCGCGATCCCGGTCAACCGTGACGGGCCGTCGGCGAGCGCGCACAGCGCGGCGATCGTGGGGGTGAGTTCACCGATGGCGGACAGGTCCGCCTCGACGGGGGAGAGGCGGTCGGGCCCGACGACGACGAGGGTTCCGTGCTCGGCCCCGTCGGCGGTCTCCAGGGTGACGGACGCGCCCATGTCCCGGAGGATCCCGCGGATGGCGTCCCCGGGTTGCGTGGTGGAGACCGGCCAGCGGGGGACGCGGACGGACCCGCCGGTGACGGCGGA
>NZ_JAALEC010000690.1:0-9980 GCF_014145205.1 Dietzia sp. DQ11-44 | reverse complement strand
GCGCCGTGAATGTGCCTTAAAAACCTACAGTATTGCGACACTCCTGCTGCTGGCTCTGGCGCACGTCCGCTTCATGGGCCGTCAACGTTCTCGGGTGTCTCGGGAAACCGTCTCGCTAGCGGTGTGAAGAACTCATTGTCGCGGGGAGTTCTCGTAAGGCGTAGGTAGCGCGGTGCACACACGTAGTGGATCGCCCTGAGTCGCACCTTCACTCCCGGGAGTTGATCGGCAAGGCTCGCGGCGATCGCTCGGCCCTCGCGATACCAGGCCGCCGGGTCCATATCGTCGGCCCACTCCGGCAGAGCGAAACCCCCATTCGGCAAGCCGAGATTGGCGCTAGTCCCATCGTCATCCTGCCCGTAGTCCAGGAACCCGCGGTGCCAGTCCTCGTTCCACCGCCAGATACGGGCCTCGAGCTGCGAGGTGAGCCCGAGGCTGCGCGGGGTCGGAAAACCCCCAGGGCCCGGACCTGTGCGGAGCCGAGGGGGCTGGTGGTACGGCAGCCACCCGTCCCAAAGGCCCCACTCGACCCCGTACTCCGGCATAAGTTTCAGCTCCCCCGGCACATCCGGATCGGGCTCATTGCCGGGCATCCGCCAGCCGTGTTCACGTTTAAACTGACCGGTCACTGCGCATACGTAGTCCAGCTGATCGGCGGCGAGCTCGCACACCACGTACTTCTCCGCGCAGCAGAACACGAAGTGCTCCGGGAAATGTTCACCGAGGCGCTCGGCCAGTTCGTGTCCGCGGTCGAGCCAGGCCATTTCGTCGAATCCGTCCGTCCACACGGGCTGATCGACCGGACGGTCACCGAGGTGGCGGAAGTGTGTCTTGAACTGGTCGATCCAGTCTTCGATCTCGTTGCGCAAAGCCTGCGGGATCTGCAGGTCTGCCGCCACGCCCTGGTCGTACCCGGGATGACCGGGAGGGAACACGTCAGGGGATGCGGAAATGTAGGGCCGGTAATTGATGACCGGATGCAGTGCAACAAGGCGGCGATTAAACGGACCCGGGTCTGCGGGAACCCGGCACGCCGCACGACACAGGTGCGAAGCACGCAGCCCATGGAAGGTTCCATCCGACGAGACACGCATCAGCCGAGCGTAACCCGAAAGGGAATCTGGCAATCAGCGACGGGAGACGGCGCGAGACCGCCGGGAAGATTCTGCGAGAGAGCAGCAAGCGACCGAATTACGTCTCACCACTGGGGTTCGACGACAAGCCAAGCTATGACGGTATCCACCGCCCACAACGCATCGCTGGTATCGCTCAGGTCTTTGCCGCTCGCCAAGCGCCCTTCTTCCAGCAAGGCTGCCGGGTGATTGACCGCCGCCTCGTAAACGACCTTTGCTTCTGGTCCGGTGAGCGTTCCGCAGCCACGCGACGCCGGCGTTGGCGTCGGCATCTCGAATTCAGACGGCGAGGGGCCCGGCCACGCGGGGACGTCGTCGACAGTGAGAGCGGTGTCGACCATCCCCGGCTGACAAACGATTACCTCCTCGGGGATTGCGAGTTCCTGGGCCGTTGAGGAGGGAGTGCTCTCGACCGGCGGCGCCTCGGCTGGCGATGAGCTGGACGTACCGTCGCTGCCGCACCCTGCCAGGAGTGCAACCCCTAAAAAGGAAGCGCCCACGCCAGCGGCATACCGCCTGAGCATCGCTACCCCGTTCCCGTGTCGTGAACCATGAGCCGATGTTGTCACCGACCACCTTGCAGTCGCAGCATGTCGGCTCAAATCGCCGCCCTCTCTACCGATCGGCGCAACGGTTTCGCGCTGACCGACCGTCCCAGTTCCTTGGTTGTGGGACGGCGACTGTTGACGGACAGTTTCGGTTTGTGAGTCGCAACGCGCTACTCCTCGCGAGTGTTCACGAAGACCAGGTGCGCCGCCGAGAGAGAAGGTCAGGGTTGATGACGCGGGCCGCTTGAATCAGAGCGATGGCCAGTAGTCCGTAGATCCACACGGAGTACGACCACGGGCTGTGGGTAACCACGCTGACGCGGGGGTCATCCCTGGTCCAGTAGGTGCAGCGAACCCCGGCGGGGAGCAGTTCGTACCCATGGGACCAGTTGAGGTCGGTATGAAATGTGCTGACCTGTTCCTGCGGGGGAAGCCGTTCGGAAGGAAAGCCGTCCGGCACGTGACCGTCGCGAAGGGCGCAGGTATAGCCGGGGTAGTCGTTGTAGTCGTCACTGCCGGCGAAGCCGAGGAACGCGATCGCTCCGCAAATCGACAGCACTGCAGAGATCGCGGCCGCAGTTCGTCTGGCGCCTCGCCCGGTCGCCTTGAAGGAAGCCCAGACGATGAAAGCCCAGAGCGCCAGCAACAGGGCTACCGGAGGCAGTAGCGGAATCAGGAATGCCTCCACGGGTACCTCCTAGTTAACGCACCGTGCGGGAGCGGCGCAGGTACGCGTGTCAGCCGGTGGCGGACGACGAGTTCCCTCATCGCCAAACCCCTCGATTGCGGCGCTCGGTGGCGGGGTTATGCCAGTACTGGCTGGCGGTCCGATGTCGTGTTGCAGCACCTACCGCAAGCAAGATTCGCGGGAGGCGCGATTGCTACGACTGCGGGAGGTCGCGGGTCAGCGGGACTACTTCCCACTTGGTGTCGCTTCGCACCTCCTCGACCAGATCCGGCCCAGTCGAGTAGACCTCAATCCATCCGGTCTCGGGTTGAACCTCGAGGAACAGTGTCTCGTCGTCGGACCACAAGAAGGATGGCTCGGGATGGAGAAACGGGTCCATGAGAGCCGCAGTGGACGCAGATACCAGCTGGTAGTCGTAGTCGCTTCCATAGTCACCGTCATCGACGATGGTGATGATGCTTGCGGCGTCGGGTATTCCGATTGGATCACCGTTCACCGTCCAGATCGCCGCTTTCCACTGCCGGACAGTCGCTGTGCGGGAGTAGCGCTGCGCGATCTCGATGGCAGGACCAGCGCTGCACCCGACCAGGCGATCCACATCCATGGCCAGCTCCGGGGTGCCGGCGCTGTCGATCATCGATGTCAATCCGCGGTGGGGCGGATACTGCGCCCCCACACGCTCAGCGACCTCGTGCCATGAGCTCCACCCGGCGACGTCGCGGCCCGTACGGAGCGTGATCGGACACAGGATCCGCACCCCGTAGGTAAAGAGGTCTCGGACAGCGCCCACGGTCCCCGTCTCGAGCAACGATGCGATACGCCCCTCGACGCCCGCTGGCGACCACCCATCCATGTCGGTCCCCTTCCTCGTCTACGTCGTATGTCGTTGGAGGGCGCGGTACAACGTAGACCGCCCGACTCCCAGATCGCGAGCGATAGCTGACGGCCCCTCCCCCGCTTCGACGCGGGCCCGGGCTTTGGCGATCTGCTCGTCAGTCAGGACGCGTTTGCGTCCCTTGTACTTGCCCTTCGCCTTGGCGATGGCAATACCCTCGGCCTGGCGTTCACGGATGATGGCCCTCTCGAACTCGGCGAACGCCCCCAGCAGAGAGAGCATCAGGTCGGCGCGAGGATCTTGGGCGTCGGCGGCGTAGGTGGCCCGTTCGTGGACGAATTCCACGCTCGCGCCCTTGGCGGTAATCTCGCCGACGATCTGCTTGAGATCAACGAGGGATCGAGCTAGCCGGTCCATCGAGGCGACAACCAGCACGTCACCGTCGCGCAGGTACCTGATGCACTCGGCGAGCTTCACCCGGTCCGCGCGAGAGCGAGCCGACTGCTTCTCGACGTAGACCTGGTCGCACTCCCCCACCGCCTCGAGCTGACGCGCCTCATTCTGATCCGCCGCCGACACCCGCACATACGCCACCCGCTGTCCACGCGGCCGCGAAGACCGGCGAGCCGGCTTCCGTGCCGGCTCCGACTCTCCCTCGACGATGTTCTCCGAGTCCGTCGACTCGACTCGGATAGACCAGTCCATCTCATCCCGGCGTCGGAACCGAGTCCGCACGCTCCCGCGGCTGACGATGAGCACCTCCTCGCCCCCGTCACCCGAGCGATTGAGCAACGTCCCGATTCGATCAGCCATCGGAAGAGCCTTCCGTCCGGAATCTGTACCACTACACACTAGACCCCGAGGGACGACGTTTCGTAACTCTAGAAACCACCCTGTGACACAGCGGCGATGGCGGACTCGCGCTCGTCCCGCATGGGTGTACCCAAAAGAGACTAGTCGGAGCCTCACTTGCCGACGTGTGAACCGAACCGATATTCGGTGAGTTCTCCCGGCGCCTGGTGGCAGTAAAGTGCCTGGCAGCCCGAACTTTCCGCGCCGACGCCGATGGGCTCCGCCAGATGCACGCCTGGCGTAGTTCTTCAGTAGTGAACGCCGGACGCAACTGCCCAAGAGTGAGTACCAACGACGATGTGACAATGCTGCGAAGCTTGGATAGTATGCAGATGAGCAATGAGTCGGCCCTCTGGGCTTACGCCCCGACAGTCGGCCAGGCCCCTCGGTGTAGCTACGGCAGCCAGGGGCTGCTCTTTTTTGTGCCTCGCCTAGTCCCCAGCCTCAAGAAAATACACTTGAGGCTTCACGATCTCGAAGAGCTCGTTGGTGCCGTCTGTGTGAGTGATGGTTCGGCGGAACGCGGATGACACGAGATCTGGAAGCCACAGCAGCCGCTCGGCACTCGGAGAGGTCTGCAGGAGTCGCGTATTTCGTGGGATCCGATTTTCGCGGATCAATTCTTTGTGGTTCTTGTCATCCTTATTCCGGAAGTTTCTCTGGTTACGCTCTTCGAGGATGAGCAACTCTATAGGGCTCCAACTGCCGGCCCGGCCAGCGGCGAGTTCTTCCGCCAACGACCGATAGCAGGCGCGGCGAGCGTCTTCTGCGTCATGGTCGACGGGGTCTACGGACACCTGATGGGCAATCACGCAGGTCTCCTTCCCGTCAGCGAGATACCCGAGCATGTCCTCAGTAGCCCGTCGCCCTCCTGCCGTGAGCAGAGCCTCGGTGGTGTGCCAGTGCGTCGAGCCCGCAATCTCGAGAAGCCCTCCGCGCAACTCGTCCATGTCATCTTGAGCAACTACAACCGCGGTGAAAAGATAGAACGTCTTGCGGTGGTGCCCTATCGGATCCGGCGCCTGATAGGACTCGTCGAGGTAGGCGACGTGACTCTTTGTTCGGCGGTACGCCTCGGCGACAATCGACGCCTTGCGGTCAGAGAAGCCCATCTGGGGCATCTTAGACTCGCGCCGGCAGCGCACCTTCGACTCGGCCACAATGTACACACCCCAAACATTGCAACGACAGGCTTCTCCCTACGAGGGTGTCAGGTGCGATTTTTCCTAGTCGTCCTGCTTCTTCTTCGCCTCAATCAGTCGGACGGCGCGTGCGTTAACGCGATCCGAGATCAAGGGAAGGAGGCGGAGCACAAAGTGCCCGGCCCCAAGTAGCAGGACGGCCGCGAGGTCCAGCTTGTCGACGACGTCGAGAACCTGCATATCGCAACCTCCCCTCATGGTGGAGAGATGCCACGCCTGGCCGATTGCCAGGCTGAGTGCCGCGGCCAGATACTGGCCAGCGACCTGAACTGCGCCTGGGCGCAGGCTGCCAGCGTCATAGCCAGCAGGTTGTTGCGGCGAGCAAAATGACGAAAACCCGGTCGATGACCGGGTTTTTGAGCGCATGAATCCGCAACAAGAGAAATATAGCATTTCGACTGTCAAACTCGGCGAATACTCCAAGTCCAGTCGTTGCGCGAGAATAAGCAGTCTCTAGCGGTGCGTCCGGGAACTTCCTGACGGGGAATGACGGACAATCAGAGCAACCCCACCACTTGCATCCTGAAAGGTTGCTCACGTGTCATCGCCTTGGCTCACTACTGCTGTTTCGGAGTTCGGGCAGCGTTGCAAAGCCAAGTTGGCCGGTCCGGGGAGCCTGTCAAGATAATTGTGTGAATTTGGGTTAGTGATGTCTGTCACATGTGGGGGTCGAAGCGTTCCGGGTAGGCCAGTGCGAGTTCGGCCAGTGCGGCTCGCCAACCGTGGATGGTGGCGCCTTCGACGAGTCTGGGGATCGATTTCCGGGGGCCTGCGTGGCCGTCTGCTCGGCGTTGAGCGTCCTTGGCGCGTTCTCGGTCTCGTCGGTCCTCGATGTTGCGTATGGCTAGCCATAGCAGCTTGATCGCGGCGGCATCGCTGGGGAAGTGCCCGCGGTTCTTGGTGATCTTGCGCAGCTGGTAGTTCAGCGACTCGATCGAGTTCGTGGTGTAGATCAGCTTGCGTGTGGCTGGGCCGAAGGCCAGGAACGGGATGAACCGCTCCCAGGCGGCCTCCCACGACCTGACGGCGGTGGGGTACTTGGCGCCCAGCGGCGATTCGGCGAAGGCCTCCAGTGCGGCTCTGGCGGCCTCGGCGTTGGCGGCGGTGTAGATCGGCTTGAGTGCCTTGGCCACGTTCTTGCGGTCGCTGTAGGACACGAACCGCATCGAGGCCCGGATCAGGTGCACCACGCAGGTCTGCACCTCGGCGAAAGGCCAGGTCGCGGCAATCGCCTCGGACAGTCCGGTCAGCCCGTCGCAGGCCACGATCAGGACGTCTTTGACGCCGCGATTGGCCAGTTCGGCGCACACGCTGGCCCAGAACGCCGCGCCTTCCTTGGCCTGCACCCAGATGCCGAGCACGTGCTTGACGCCCTCAAGATCGACCCCGACCGCGATGTGGGCAGCGCGGGTCTTCACGTGGGCTCCATCGCGGATCTTGATGTGGATCGCGTCCAGGAACACCACCGGGTAGAACGCCTCCAACGGGCGGTGCTGCCAGGCGGCGACTTCGTCCAGGACCGCGTCAGTGACGTTGGCGATGGACTCGTGCGACAGCTCCACCCCCAGGGTCCGCGCGAGGTGGTGCTCGATCTCCCGGACGGTCATTCCGCCGGCGTACAGCGAGATGATCTGGTCCTCCAGCCCGCCGAGCCGGCGGGCGCCCTTCGGGACGAGCTGGGAGGCGAACGAACCCTGCCGATCGCGGGGCTGATCCAGCTCCACCGGGCCGACCTCGGTGGCCACGGTCTTGCGCGAAGTGCCGTTGCGGTGGTTTCCGTCCCCGCCACGGGCGTGGGCATCGCGGCCCAGATGCTCGGTCAGCTCGGCGCCCATGCCCCGCTCAAGGACGGCCTTGAGCATCTCGTTCAAAAAGCCGTCCTTGCCAGTCAACTCCAACCCTCGCGAACGGGTCTCGGCGAGTACGTGATCAATCAGCGCATCCGAGAACACCTCCCGGCGAAGCCCAGCAGCATCTGATACATCCGTAGCGTCGTGGTCGTCAACAGCCATAGCGTTCATGATTCCTCCTCCGGATCAACTCACACAGACCATCTGACACGCCCGGTCCGGGTGAGGCAGAAGCGGCGATCCGGGCTCCGATCGAACAGTTACTCGCCGCCGCTGGCGAGCACCTTTCCTTGGATGTGGTCCCACACGACGAGGTCCGCGACGACGACCGCGGCGTTCGTCCCGACTACGCGATCAGCGTCGGCGGTGCGATCACTGGGTACGTCGAGGTCAAGAAGCCTGGCGCCAACTTAGACCCGGTCTCCATGCGAGGCCACAACCTCAAACAGTGGACGAGGCAGAAGGACCTCCCGAACCTGATCTACACCAATGGCACGGAGTGGCGGCTCTACCGCGATAGCGAGCCGGTCGGAGATCCGATACACCTTGCCGGCGGGCCGCTCCGCACGGCTGGAGCGGAGCTTTCCGCGCCCGCAGAGTTCGAGCAGTTCCTGACCGACTTCCTGCGGTGGGAGCCAGCGCCCATCACCAGCGTGATCGCTCTCGTTCGGGCTATCGCGCCGCTGACTCGACTTCTGCGCGGTGAAGTCTTGGACCAGCTCGCCACCGAGCAGCGCAAGATCAAGGCGGGAGCTCGACGCGAAGATCAGCCATTCCATGGACTCGCCAGGGACTGGCGACACCTGCTATTTCCGACCGCTGACGACGCGACCTTCGCCGACGGCTACGCGCAAACCGTCACGTTCGCCCTCCTCCTCGCCCGAACCGAAGGCATCACACTCGCCGATACCGGCGGCCTGCACGCAGTGGGCACGAAACTTGCGGGACAACACTCCCTCATGGCCCGAGCGCTTCAACTGCTGACCGACTACGTCGCAGCTGACTTCAAGGTCACCATCGACCTCCTGGTGCGTGTCATCGACGCCGTGCAGTGGCCGAAGGTCCGCGCCGGCCGCCGCGACACCTATCTCCACCTGTACGAAACCTTCCTCGACGTCTACGACCCGCAGCTGCGGCAAAAATCCGGTTCGTACTACACACCACGTGAAGTGGTCGAGCAAATGGTCCGCCTCACCGAAGAAGTCCTGGAAACACGATTGGGTAGAACCGCAGGATTCGCCGACCCGGATGTGGTCGTGGCCGACCCCGCGATGGGCACGGGCACATTCCTACACACGATCATCGAGCACGTCGCGGCCCGAGTGGCCGAGCGAGACGGGCAGGGCGCCGTTGCGGGGGCAGTAAGCCAACTCGCCAAGCGGCTTGTCGGATTCGAACTCCAGACGGGCCCATTCGCCGTCGCCGAACTGCGTGCCACCGACCTACTCACCGATCTCGGTGCCAACCTCCCACCGGCAGGCCTGGGAATGTACGTCACCGACACCCTCGACGACCCCCACGCCGAACAGACCCAACTCGGATCTGGCCTTGAGTTGATCAGTCGGTCTAGGTCGAGGGCTGCCCGTATCAAGGCTAAGTCCAAAGTCACTGTGGTGATTGGCAACCCGCCCTATGACGAACGGGCACAAGGTCGCGGCGGCTGGATCGAGAACGGAAGCGACAGCGAGAAGACGAAGAAAGGCGGCGGTTACCGCCCCTTAGATGACTTCCGCGCCGAGGGAAACGGCCGCACCGAGTACGTCCTCAAGAACCTCTACATCTACTTCTGGCGGTGGGCTACCTGGAAAGTCTTCGACGCCAACGCAAACCTACCCAACGGTGACGTGGGAGTCGTTTGCTACATCACCACCTCAGGCTATCTACGCGGCGCCGGATTCAAGGGCATGCGCGAGTACCTACGCCGCACCACCAGCGAAGGCTGGATTATCGATGTCTCCCCCGAGGGAATGCGTCCCGACGTACCGACTCGAATCTTCCCTGGCGTGCAGCAACCACTCGCGATCGCGATCTTCACTCGCCGCCCGGATTGCGATTCAGATGTGCCGGCCACGATTCACTACACCGCGATCCACGGCCGACGGTTCGAGAAGTACGACGCCCTGACCAAACTGAACCTCGACGGTGACCAGTGGCGCCAAGCTCGCACAGCCTGGCAAGCACCGTTCACACCAGCAGCAGACACCGACTGGGACGACTTCCCTGCGGTCAATGACCTTCTCCCATGGACAGCTCCTGGGATAAAGCCGAACCGCACCTGGGTTTACGCGCCCGCTCGCGAAATCCTGTCGGATCGACTCCTGCGGGTTATCTCTGAGAGCGACCCCGACCGCAAGAAGGTTCTGTTTAAAGAGACGTCATCGTCCCACCTAGAAACCACCACGAAACCCCTCAGCGGTTCGGATACAGAACAAGGCACCGCCGCGCCGTTCTCCGAAGAGAAGCCGGCTCACGCCCGGGCTGCGAGGCACGTGCGGGTCGGATTTCGATCGTTCGACCGCCAATGGCTCATTGCCGATCGACGATTGATGCACCGTCCGTCCCCTGATCTCTGGGCAGCACGGCGTCCAGGGCAGATCTTCGTCGTGGAGCAGCACGCCGAAGCAATCAGCCACGGACCAGGGGTTGTGTTCTCGGCGCTGATCCCTGACATGCATCACTTCAACAATCGGGGAGGACGAGCGCTCCCGCTACTGCACCCCGGCGGGCGACCTAACATCGCCGCCGGCCTCCTTGGCGCACTGTCCACACTTACTGGGCGCCCTGTCACACCAGAGGATGTTGTCGCCTACCTAGCCCGGGTGATTCACGGGGATCTGCGGATCGCTGGGCGAAAATAGACCGAAGTGCTTCC
>NZ_JAALEC010000689.1:0-2075 GCF_014145205.1 Dietzia sp. DQ11-44 | reverse complement strand
GGCGGGATGCCCGCGGAGCGGCTCCAGCGCGCGGTCCCATGCGGTGCCGAGTTCGGCGTCCACCGAGGCGTGGAACGCGGCGGGGCCTGCGGCCATGAGGTGCCGGAGCCTGTTCTCCCCGATCACCACGTCCCCGCTCGCGCCCGTCTGGCCTCGCCACATCCCGAGTTCCGGGGTGTGCGAGAAGCGTTCGCCGTCGACGAGGTCGCTCGGGTCCTCGGTGACCTCGAAGGCCAGCATCGACCACTTGGCCAGCGAATCGGCCAGGCGAGCACCGGTGCCGACCGGACCGATCCAGTCGACGATCGCCTTGCGGGCGCCCGGCTGGGCCGGCTGGTCCTCCCAACGCATGGCGGAGGACGCGTCGAGGGTGCTCGCGAGAGCCCACTCGACGTGAGGGCACAACGCGGTAGGCGCGGCATGGATGAACACCACGCCGGTCGTCGTATCCGCGAAATGGTTCAGATCAGACATCGCTTCACTCCCGACTCACTGAGGGACGTCTTCCCCAACGACCTCGCGATATCGTGTGAACGATGATTCGTATGTGGTTGTAGTACACAACTGTGCCTCAAGTGAACGAATTACACCAGCGACACTTCTGCATTCTCAGCAAAGTTACAGCACCGTAATCCCGCCGGTGTGAGTCCCCGGCGGCGTGTCGGCGAGGAGGGTGCGTCAGCCCCCGAGGGAGTCCTCCGGGCGGCTGCGACGGGTTGCGGCGTCCACCACCCTGTCCGACAACTCCGGCCACAGCGGTTTGGCCCAGTCCCCGAAGTCGCGGTCGGTGAGCACGACCAGGGCCGTCTCGATCTCGGGCTGCACCCACAGCAACGTGCCCGACTGTCCGAAGTGCCCGAAGGTCCCGGGAGAATTGTGCTGGCCGGTCCAGTGGGGATACTTGGCCTCCCGGAGTTCGAACCCCAGACCCCACGGACACGGTTTGTGCATTCCGTAACCGGGCACGACGCCGTCGAGGCCGCGGAACTGCTCGTTCACCGCCTCCTCCAGTGTCTCGGGCGCCAGGAGCCGCGGTGCCACGAGTTCGGTCGCGAAGGCGACCAGGTCGGCGAGGCTGGCCGAGGCGCCGTGTCCGGCCGAGCCCTCGAGCACCGTCGATCCCATCCCGAGCGGCTGACACACGGCCTCGGTGAGGTAGTCGGGGAAGGCGATCCCCGTGGCGTCGGCGATGTGGTCCGCGAGCACCTCGAAGCCGGCCGAGGAGTAGATGCGTCGCTCCCCCGGCCCGGCGCGCACCTTCCCGCGATCACTGAAGTCCAGACCGGATGCGTGGGCCAACAGGTGGCGGACGGTCGAGCCCTCGGGCCCGGCGGCCTCGTCGAGGGAGATCGCCTCCTCCTCGACAGCGAGGAGCGCGGCCACGGCCACTATCGGTTTGGTCACCGAGGCGAGACGGTAGACGCGGTCCTCGTCGCCACGCACGGCCAGGAGCCCCTCCGGACCGACGACCGCTGCCGAGACGTTGTCCACCGGCCAGTCCTCGACGGCCGCCAGGGCTGCGTCCAGCCGGTCTCGATCGAACTCGTCCGACATGTGATCCTCCCGGGTGATGTCAGATCGGGCCGTCGTCGGCCGGATCGTCTACAGCTGTGTGGTCAGTGTGTCAGCTCGGCGGTCACGTCCGCGGCACGTCGCGCCGACGGAACCCGACCAGCCCCGCGCCCACCAGGGCGACCGCCACAAGCAGCAGTACCGCCACCCCGATCGTGTCGACCGGCCCGACGGGGGCCCGCCCCACCGCACCGAACGGTGACCGGCGCATCTGGGACTCGGTGAGTCTGAGGGTGGGGCCCATGAACGTGACGACCGCGGAGACGGCGAACAGCGCCCAGGCCAGGGCCTGCATGCGGGGTACCCACCCGAACAGAGCTACCGACACCCCGACGAACACGAGCGCGGCCGGCACCTGCCAGGACCCGGCCGCGACGATGCGCCCCAGCGAGTCCGGGTCGTCGAGGGCGACGGAGGTGGCCAGCGCGAAGGCCGCGGAACCCGCCACCACGACCAGGACGGCGCCCGCGGCGACCACAGCGGTGTGCAGGGCCAACAGTGAC
>NZ_JAALEC010000688.1:0-5547 GCF_014145205.1 Dietzia sp. DQ11-44 | reverse complement strand
TGCCTCGACCACGACGTTCATCAGGGCGCCGTACATGGTCATGAGCGCCACGACCCCGACCGTCCATCCGATGAACGCACCGAGGTGCTGGTGTACCGCCACGCCGAGCTCGGACGCCCGCCACCTCGACGCCGTGGCCGAGCCCGTCCGGGCCGGCACCAACCCGGCGCCGACATCGCGGCGGCCGGAGAGCCACAGGGCGGCGGCGGACAGAGCTCCGGCCGTCACGACGGCCACCACCAGCGGGAGTGCGGAGGGGTCCCCGAACGGCCGGACCAACCCGTGCCACCCCAGGGGGGAGGTCCAGCTCACCCAGTTCTCGTTGGTGTCCCCGATCCCCCGCAGGACGAGGGTGAGTCCGGCCAAGGTCATGCCCGTCGCCCACACGGTGCGGTTGTGGGCCACCACCTGCGCGAACACGGCAGTGGCAGCGGCGTATACCCATCCGGTGGCGACGATCGACGCCGCGTAGAGCGCGGCCCCGGTCCGGTCGACCGGGATGGCGAGCGTCGACGCCCAGATTCCGGCGCCGAGGAGGAGGAACACGCCGGCGACGACGACGAGGGCCGCCGTGACCGGGGCGAGCCGACCCGTCCGGGCGGACAGGAGGAGTTCCGTCCTGCCGGTCTCCTCCTCCCGGCGGGTGGACCGAGCGGTCAGGGCGATCGCCATGATCGGGATCGCGAAGGAGGCGATGAACGCGTACTCGTTCATCATGACCCCACCCAGGGTGTCGAGCCCCGCTATACGTCCGTTGAGCATCACCATCGCCTCGCCCAGGGAGGCGGAGTAGGTGGCGAGCTTCTCCGGCGTGTCGTACAGGGCCGCTATCGAGACGGCGGTGAGCAGATACAGCGCGACCAGCCCGAGGACCCACGCGGCGGCGGAGCGCCACCCCGTCCGCAGGTCGATCCGGGCCAGCAGGCCTGTGCCGGCGAATGCGGAGTTCACCGCGACCCGCCGGGGGTCGTGCCCGCCTCTGCGGGTCCCCCTGCGGCCCCCGCGCCCGAGTAGGCGGAGAGGAAGAGGTCGTCCAGGCTGGGTGGGGTGGCGGTGAGGGTGTGTATGCCGGCCGCGTGCAGGATCCCCGTGACCTCGGCGAGCCGCTCTGCCGGCACGTGGCAGCGGACGTCGAACCGCCCGTCCCCGGAGCGCTCCAACCGCAGACCGTCGACCCCGCCCACGGTCTCCAGTGCGCGGGGATCGGTGTCGGTGACGGCGTGGACCTCCGTGGTGGTGTGGCGGCGCAGGTCGCCCAGGGTGCCCGAGCTGATCGTGCGGCCGTCGCGGATGATGCTCACCCGATCGGCCAGCGCCTCGACCTCACCCATGATGTGGCTGGAGAGCAGCACGGTGGAACCACCGTCGACGGCCTCCCGGACGCAGCCCTGGAACACCTGCTCCATCAGCGGATCCAGACCGGAGGTGGGCTCGTCCAACACGAGCAGTTCGGCGCCGGACGCCAGGGCCGCCACGAGTGAGACCTTCTGCCGGTTCCCCTTGGAGTAGTCACGGGTGCGCTTGGTGGGGTCCAGGCGGAAGCGTTCGATCAGCTGGTCGCGGCGTGCCGGGTCCAGTCCCCCCAGCGCTCGTCCCAGTATGTCGATGCACTGGCCGCCGGTCAGGCGGGGCCACAGCGTCACCTCCCCCGGGACGTACGCCAGCCTGGAGTGGAGGTCGACCGCATCGCGCCACGGATCGCGGCCGAACAGGGTCACCCGTCCCGAATCGGACCGCATCAGACCCAGCAGGATCCTGATGGTGGTGGATTTCCCGGAACCGTTGGGCCCCAGGAAGCCGTGTACCTCGCCGCGGCGGACGTCGAGGTCCAGGCCGTCGAGCGCCCGGGTGGCGCCGAACGTCTTGACCAGGCCCTCGACGTGCACCACCGGGTCCGAATCTGAACGCATGACCAGTCCCTTCGTCGATTCTCCCCGATCATCCTCTCCATCCTCGGCACAATGTGGCAATGCGCTCACCGATGTCCGGACACAGGACTTTCCGCCCCTCGATCGCCGACCGCCTCACCAAGGCGGCCATGACCGCCTCTGGTTCTCTACCCGGTCCGGTCATCCAGCTGGCAGGTGGCGCCCCCCGGAGGATCGACGGCCAGGTGCTGGACCCGCATTTCCAGGCCGGGGTCCGGGTGATGTCCCTGTTGTCCGAGGGCGAGTACGAGGACATGCCGGTCGAACAGGCACGCCAGACGGTGGAGCGGTCGGCGTACACCGTCTCGGGGAACCGGATCGACCTCGCCGTCGTCAAGGACCTCGTCCTCCCGCTCGCCGGAACGGATCAGCCCGGCGACGAGACCGCCCGGGCCGACCTGCCCGCCCGCCTGTACTCCCCCGTCCACGGCGACGAAGCGCTGCCGATGCTCGTGTTCTTCCACGGCGGCGGGTGGGTGCTCGGGAGCATCGACTCCCACGATGCGACCTGCCGGTACATCGCGCGGATGGGCGGCCTCAAGGTTCTCAGCGTGGACTACCGTCTGGCCCCCGAGTTCCTCTTCCCCACGGCGGCCGAGGACGCCCTGGCCTCGTTCCGGTACGTGCGGGACAACGCCGGGTCCCTCGGGGTCGACCCGACGCGCATCGCGGTGGGCGGCGACAGCGCGGGCGGGAACCTGGCGGCGGTCGTGTGTCAACAGACCCGCGACGCCGGCGAGAAGACCCCCGACTTCCAACTGCTGTTCGTCCCCGCGACCAACATGTCGACGCGGACCCGCTCGTTCGAGCTGTTCGGCGAGGGCTTCTTCCTCACGGGGAAGAACATGGACTTCTACGAGAACACCTACCTGCGTTCCGACGACGACCGCCTCGACCCGCGGGCCTCCCCGCTGCTGGCCGAGGACTTCTCCGGCCTGCCCCCGGCGCACGTCGCCACCGGCGGGTTCGACCCGCTGCGCGATGAGGGCGAGGCGTACGCGCGGAAGATGGCCGACGCCGGCGTCAAGGTCTCGCTGCGCCGGCATTCCACGATGGTCCACCCGTTCGTCAACGCCGTCGGCGCCACCCCGCTCGCGCGCGCCGCGCTCTCGGAGGCGGTCGGAGCGCTGCGGATGGGTCTGGCGTACTGACCCGGGGTGGTCGGCGCATCGGCGTCGTGATGGTGGGGCCAGCGGGGCTCGAACCCGCGACCAGCGGATTATGAGTCCGCGGCTCTAACCAACTGAGCTATAGCCCCCCGCACGCGCCGGGAGCATCCACCGGCACGTGCCGCGCAATCGTAGCAAGACCCCTCACCGGTCCTCCGGCCACCAGACGGCACGCACTGCCGAGAGTCCGTCGGCGACCTGCGAGGGCGGGTCGTCCCATGCCATGACCAGCCGCTCGGGCGACTCATAGGCGGGATGACCCGGATCGCCGGTGGTCACGAAGTCGACCCACGAGTCGTGCATCCCCTCGACCAGACCCGCCGGCGGCGGGGCACCGAGATAGCGTTCCACGTTCTCCCCGTCCGGGACGGCCCAGAAGAACGGAAGGTCGGCGCAGTGCCTGGGCCCGTTTCCCCCGGTCCAGCAGAAGTCGTACACCCACGTCGGGTCGCCGGCGGCCACCCTGGTCTCGGCTGCGCGGGCCACCGTGGAGTGG
This sequence comes from Dietzia sp. DQ11-44, assembly GCF_014145205.1. Taxonomy (NCBI): domain Bacteria; kingdom Bacillati; phylum Actinomycetota; class Actinomycetes; order Mycobacteriales; family Dietziaceae; genus Dietzia; species Dietzia sp. DQ11-44. Next base: position 1,954 of record NZ_JAALEC010000688.1, on the reverse strand, counting down.
ATCGCGGCCGCGTCGATCACCGCGCCCACGCTCCGTCGCAGAGACCGGCCGTTCGACTGCCGGGCCAGCGCCCTGAGCCCCTGCCTGGGGAGTTGCTGGGACACCGCCATGAACGCGGCCCCCGGCACCAGCGCCGGACCCGGGAGCTTGTCCGAGACGGCCTCGAACTCCGTCGCGGTGGAACCGATGAGCAGCGGGACGCTCGTTGAAGGGCCTGCGGCGACCGCCTCGAGGGGAGGGGCCGGGACCGTCTCGCCTCCGACCACCGGACGGAACGGGAGCGTGAACTGGTTCTCGCGCCGGAGGCGCCGATGGAACTCGTCCACGGCGCCACGTCCCCCGGCCGCCAGCTCCTCCGCGGTGATCCCCTTGGGCGGGCGGGTCGCCGGGGCCCGCAGGACCGCCGGTGACGCCGCGATCGCCCCGTGGAACAGCCCTGCCGCCGGCGGTGAACCCAACAGGCACAGCACCGCTCCCCCGCCGGCCGACTGCCCGGTGACCGTCACCCTGTCGGGATCTCCGCCGAACGCGGCGATCTCGTCCCGGACCCACTCGAGGGCGGCGATCCAGTCGAGCATCCCGCGGTTGTCCGGGGCGTCGGGGAACGGCGTGAAGCCCTCGACACCCAGGCGGTAGCCCACCGAGACCACGATGATCCCCCGGCGGGCGAAGGTCGCACCGTCGAACCACGGCTGATGGGACGACCCCGATTCCCAGCCGCCCCCGTGGATCCACACCATCACCGGGTGCCCGGAACCCGTCGCCGGCGCCCACACGTCCACGTGCAGGATGTCGGTGCCCGCGACGATCGGCTCGGGGATCGCCGGGTCCGGGTCGAACCTCAGCCTCTGGGCGGTGGCGGCGGGCCTCGTCGCATCACGGACCCCGTCCCACGGCGCTCTACGGACCGGGGAGGCGAAGCGCAGCTCGCCGACCGGGTCCTCGGCGTACGGGATGCCGTAGAAGCGGACGACGTCACCGAGCTCGGTCCCACGGACGCGGCCGGTCGAGAGGGTGACTTCGGCGTCGGTCATGGCGCCAGGTTAACGACGAAGGCTGAGATCGCCCGGCGATCCCTGCTAGGAAAAGGTGATGAGCAGTGACAGGGACCAGATCATCGAGCGGATGGCGGACATCGCCACCGCTCTGGACACCCGCGACTGGGACGGGCTGGGAGAGCTGTTCACCGAATCCGCGACCGGGTACGGGGCGGCCGGTCGGGAGCAGATCGTCCGGACGGTGCGGGACCACCTCGGCGGGTGTGGCCCCTCCCAGCATCTGCTGGGCAACCACAGGGTGCACCTCGCGCTCGACGGAGACGAGGACCGGGCGAGGAGTCTGACGTACGCGCGGGTGCTTCACCTCGGGACGGGAGACCAGGCCGGACTGAGCTACGAGTGCTTCGGCGAGTACTCCGACCTGTGGACCAGGACCCCCGCGGGCTGGCGGATCGTCTCCAGGCGGTTCCGCGTCGACTTCGACCGCGGCGACTTCCGGACACTCCAGCCCGGCTAACCCCGAAATGCGGATCAGGCCGGAGGAGTGTCTCCTCCGGCCTGATCTACTGCTCCCCCATCTGGACTCGAACCAGAAACCCTTCGATTAACAGTCGAATGCTCTGCCAATTGAGCTATGGGGGATTGCTGCCGGTGACCGACGAGCACGTCGGACACCGAGAACTCACCTTAGTGCGAGGGCGACCATCGGACCAAATCGCGAGCTCAGGCGATGTCGGGCGTGGCGCCCACGGCCTGCTCGAGCAGTCCGCGCCGGTATTCCTCCAACGCCACGAGGTCGCCGAACAGCGCCGAGTACCCCTCCGGGTCGGCGGCCGGACTCATCCGCTGGACCTTGGACTTGAGGTCCGCGATCTGGCCGGACACCCACACCTCCTGTAGGCGGGCGAGCACGCCGGAGACGTAGCGGGGCAGCGCGTCCTCGGCCACGCGGAGCG
>NZ_JAALEC010000687.1:0-272 GCF_014145205.1 Dietzia sp. DQ11-44 | reverse complement strand
TCCAGCCGCTGCAGACCGTCGTCCTCGAGGCCCCTGGAGACCTCGGACACCCAGTTCGCGCCGCTCTTGCCGGAGGCGCACCCCCCGGCCGCGGACAGCGCGTCCGCGATCAGGGCGTAGGCGGGATGGGTGTAGCACTCGCCCGGGAGCGAGTCGAAGAGCGGTCCCGCCAGGCCCGGGTACTGCAGTGCCGCCTTGAGCGCCTCGCGCTGCGGCCAGAGCACCGGGTCCGACGCCGAGGGCAGGGGGACGCCCGTCGGCGCCGCGGGGGG
>NZ_JAALEC010000686.1:0-1007 GCF_014145205.1 Dietzia sp. DQ11-44 | reverse complement strand
CTCGGTCGGCCGGATCTCACGCGCGTCGTCGGAGGACGCACTGGACGGGTACGTCCGGCACCTGCTCGACGCCACGCCCGGGCGGCTGGACGGGCTCGTCGTGGTGGTCGACTGCGCCAACGGGGCGGCCAGCGTCGCGGCGCCGCGTGCCTACCGCGACGCGGGGGCGACCGTGATCGAACTCCACGCCGACCCCGACGGGTACAACATCAACGACGGGTGCGGCTCCACACATCTGGATGACGTCCGCGCCGCGGTGCGCGAACACGGTGCGGACCTCGGTCTGGCGCACGACGGCGACGCCGATCGCTGCCTGGCCGTGGACGCCTCCGGCGAGGTCGTCGACGGTGACCAGATCATGGCGATCCTCGCCCTGGCGATGCGGGACTCCGGAGAGCTGGTGGGTGACACCCTCGTGGCGACCATCATGAGCAACCTCGGCCTCAAGGTGGCCATGCAGGCCGCCGGGATCCACGTCACCGAGACCAAGGTGGGGGACCGCTACGTCCTCGAACGGCTCCGCGAGGGCGGGTACAGCCTCGGCGGAGAGCAGTCCGGTCACCTCGTCCTCCCCGCCCACGCGACCACCGGGGACGGGGTCCTCACAGGACTGCGCATCATGGCCCGGATGGCGGAGACCGGCAGCCCCCTGTCCGAGCTCGCCGGCGTGATGACGGTCCTGCCGCAGGTGCTGATCAACGTGCCGGTGGACGACAAGGCCGCGGTCGTGTCGTCCTCGGTGGTGGGCGATGCCGTGGCCGAGGAGGAGGCGCGACTGGGTTCGGGCGGCAGGGTGCTGCTGCGTCCCTCGGGAACCGAGCAGCTGGTCCGCGTCATGGTCGAGGCGGAGGACGCGCACTGCGCCCGCCAGGTGGCCGAGCGACTGGCGGGGCTCGTCACCGCGGTCTGAGCCCCGGTGCGGTGGCCGGGCCCCACTCCGGGTGACGCCCGGCTCAGCTCCCGGTGAAGCTCTTGGCCAGCTTGAGCAGCGGCGGCGCCCCCGCCAC
>NZ_JAALEC010000685.1:0-9833 GCF_014145205.1 Dietzia sp. DQ11-44 | reverse complement strand
GCGCGCGGCGCGCGGGTACGGGCCGGAGCGGTTCGCCGCGCACTCGGTGGCCCTGGGCGCACGGCCGGACCGCAGTACCTTCCCCGCGCAGGCGCCCTGCCCGGTCCTCATCGTGGGGGCATCACACGACCAGGTGGTGCCCACCGAGGAACAGCGCAGGTGGGCCGAGGCAAACGGTGCCGGGGGCGGTGGTGCGGGCGCCAGCAGCAAGGGCGCCCAGGCGGTGACCTACGTGGAGATCCCGGAGACCGGGCACATGCTGCCGGTCGAGACGCCTGAGGAGTTGGCCACCGCGATCAGCGACTGGTGGCGCCGCACCGAGGCCTGATGCGGGACATTCTCGGGTCGGGATCAGCGGGGGAGTTGCCCGTCGTCGATCTTGATGACGGTCCCGGTGACCGCCTCTGATGCGTCGGAGACGAGGTAGAGCAGCGTGGAATCGAGCTGTTCGGGTACGCCGAGGCGCTTGCGCGGGAACCCGGGCGCGATGTCGCCGACCCGCTCGAGCATCCCGTCGGTCATCTCCGACTCGAAGACTCCCGGCGCGATGGCGTTGACGTTGATGAGATTGCGCGCCCACTCCACGGCGAGGGCCTCCGTCATCCGACTGAGTGCCGCTTTGGTGGTGGCATAGAGGGCGGCCCCGTTCCCGGCATAGTGGTACGCGGCCATCGAGGAGATGTTGACGATCCGGCCCGGCGTTTCGGCCACGATCAACCGGCGGGCCACCCCTGTCGCCATGAGCCACGGGCCACGGATATTGGTGTCCAACACGGCGTCCACGAGCTCCAGTGACATCTTGTGTGCGCGCTGCGCATCGGGGATGCCGGCGTTGTTGATCAGGATCCGGGGAGCGCCGAGACGCTCGGTCACCTCCGTGAGGCAGGACTCGACGGAGGCCGGATCGGCGACGTCCAGCCGAACGCCGTGCGCGCTGCCTCCGCGTCGGCTGATCGCGTCGACGACCTCCTCGATCCTCTCGGTACGCCGCCCGGTCACGACGACAGTCGCGCCCGCGTCCGCGAGCACATGGGCGAATCGGGCGCCGAGGCCGGCGGTCGATCCGGTGACGATCGCGACGCGACCGGTGAGGTCGACAGAAGTCATGGGGAGTCCTCTCCGAGGTGGGGGGTGGCGGTGGAGCTGGTCAGATGTTGCGGCGAGGCAGTGAGGGAAGTAGCTCAGGTGAAGAGGTCGGGCAGGCCGTCCGAGACGCGGTCCGGGAAGTCCGGCTCCTCCTTGGCCAGGAACGCGGAGACGCCGGCGCGGACGTCGGCGGACGTGCCGCGGGTATAGATACCGATGGACTCGGCGCGGTGGGCCACCTCAGGGTCGGGAGCGCCGAGCATCCGCCACATGAGCTGGCGGGTCAGCGCCGCCGAGACCGGGGCCGTGCCGCGGGTCAGCTCGCGAGCGATCTCGATGGCGCGGGGGAGGACCTCGTCGGTCGGGAGCAGCTCACGGACCAGGCCGCGCTCCAGGGCCTCGCCGGCGAGGATGGTCCTGCCGCCGACAGTCCACTCGACCGCCGTGGAGATGCCCACGATGCGGGGCAGGAACCAGGTGGAGCACGCCTCCGGCACCAACCCGCGTCGCGTGAACACGAACCCGAATTTGGCGTGATCCGCGGCGATACGCACGTCCGTGGGCAGGGTCATGGTCACCCCGACGCCCGCGGCCGAGCCGTTGATCGCCGAGATGATCGGCTTGGTCATCCGGAAGATGCGTAGCGAGACCAGGCCGCCCGTGTCCGGCGGGGCGTGGCCGTTGTCCTGGCCTGGATCGACGGCGAAGGTGTCGCCCCCGCCCGAGATATCGGCCCCCGCGCAGAACGCTCGTCCGGTGCCGGTGAGCACCACGGCCCGGATGTCGTCGTCGGCGTCGCAGGCGTCGAGAGCGGCGACGAGGTCGGTGAGGTTCCGCGTGGTCGCAGCGTTGAGCCGATCGGGGCTGTTGAGCCTGATCACGGCGACGTCGTCGTGGCGCTCGAGGACGACCTCTCGCTGGTCGGCTGCGGTCTCGGGTGCCTGGTCGGGCGAGGGCTGCATGGTGACGGACGCTACCCGCGGTGGCGGGTGGTGGGGCCGGGATCCGATACTGACCGGCTGCGCATACTCGCCGCCGGCTCGGCGGGGGAGGACCCGGGATCAGCGGTTCGGGTTGGTGGCCGCGCCATCGAGCCAGAGCATGTCGGTCGCGTCGGCGTGTGAGCCGGTGGAGCCGACGTGCTTCGAGCTGATCCGGGGCCCCTTGGTGATCACGTGGACGAGCGCCATGCCGTGGCCGCGGCCGAGGCCGTAGTCGTTCTTCAACCATTCCAGGATCGGCCCGGCCTTGGTGCCGGGGCCGAAACCGCGTTCGGTCGCCTGATCCACGAGTTGCCGCGGCGTCAGCCCGGTCTTGGTTTCGATGGTGTCGAGATACGCCTGGAAGGACATCGGATTCTCCTCTGATCGATAGGCGGCGGGGTGATGGGTTTCGGGTGATGAGCGGGTGGGTCCGGTCAGGCGTCCGCGGAGTCCGAGCGCAGGGCATAGGTCGCGACGATGTTGCCCGCCTGGGTCTGCGTCGAGTTCAACAGACGCAGGCGCGTCGTGGGGACGGACTCGTCGAAGAGCCTGCGGCCCTCACCGGAGATCACCGGGTGGATGGTCAGCGTGAGCTCGTCCACCAGGCCCGCCAGCACCAGCCTCCTGGTGGTCTCCACGCCACCCGCGATCGCGATGTCGCCGCCCGGTTCCTGCCGCAGCTGCCCGAGGTACCCGGCCGCATCACCGGTGGCGATAACGCTGTTCCACGGCAGCTCGCCCGTCAGGGTGGAGGTGAGCACGTGCTTGCGGACCGGGTTGACCCACTCGGCGAACGGGTCCTGCGCACCGGGCCAGTAACCGGACCACTCCTGCCAGAGCGTGCGGCCCAGCACCAGGTCCGTGGTCGCGGCAGTCATCTTCTGCATGAACTCCATCTCCTCGGGTCCGAAGGCGTCGAACTGCCAGTGCTCGGCATGCTCCGTCACGCCGTTGAGCGTGGAGAACATGTGGGCCGTGATCGTGCGGCTCATGATGATCCCTCCTGAGGGGACTCGGGGGCCCGGTCGAGCAGGTGCTCGGGGCCCGAAGGACCGTCCTTCACAGGGGTAGACGGTGCGAGGCGCCGAAAGTGATCGGTGCGGCGGGGATTCTCCCTACGGCAGGTGGGCGGGCAGGCCGAACTCGGCGAAGTGGCCCGCGCCGATGAAGTGGGTGAGGGCCGAGAGGCGGCCGGCGCGGGACTCCAGGACGTGGATCGCGAACGGCTCCCATCGAGCCGCGCTGGAGTCGCGAACGCCGGCGTCGTTTCGGCTCTCGTCTCGACCGCCGCCGTCGTGATAGACCGCGACGGCCGGACGGCCGTTGGCGGAGGTGACGATGGTCCGCGAGTTGCGGCACACCTGCCCGGGGCCGCGCCACCAGCGCTCGATCTGCGCGGGGCCGCGGAGCCAGAGCTCGAACGGCGGCATGCTGAACTCCGCGTCCTCGGTGAGCAGGTCGACTAGGGTGTGTCTCCCAATCGGCGTAGCCAGGTGAGAATTGCGCAGAGGGTGACGGCGGCGCGGTAGGTGATCGCGAGTTTGTCGTAGCGGGTGGCCAGCGCTCGCCATTGCTTGGCCAGAGCGAAGGAACGTTCAACGACATTTCGGTCTTTGTAGAGGTCAGTGTCGAGTTTCGGGGGTCGGCCACCGCGGCTGCCGCGGCGTTCGCGAGCGGCGATGGTGTCGCTTTTCTCCGGGATGACAGCGGCGATACCGCGACTGCGGAGCTGGCGGCGGATCGTGCCAGACGAGTAGGCCTTGTCTGCGATCACCGCGTCGGGGCGGGTGCGGGGTCGGCCCTTGCCGTGGCGTGGGACGTGGATGTCGGCCAGGACTTCGGCCAGCATCGCGCCGTCGTTTCGTTGCCCACCGGTGATCACGTTCGCCAGCGGTCGGCCGCGGCCATCGACGGCACTGTGAATCTTGGTGGTCAGCCCTCCTCGCGAGCGACCGATGCCGTGACCTGCGGGTTCACAGTCCCGGAAGGGCCGGTTCTTGTGATTCGACCCTGCCCCCTGTGTCCTGCTCAGGGCGCGTTGTATTTGTGCCGTGCTGATGAGCGCGGCAGATGGTGGCGTCGACCGAGACGTTCCAGTCGATCTTTCCGGCTGCGTCGGCATCGGCCAGGATCACGTGCAGGATGCGATCCCAGGTCCCGTCCCGGGCGTAGCGGGCGTGACGCTTCCACACGGTCTGCCACGCACCGAACTCCTCGCGAGGTAGGTCCCGCCAGGGAATACCGGCGCGGTAGCGGTAGATGATCCCCTCGACGACTTTGCGATTGTCGCGAAACGGATGCCCCTGCCGCCCTTCATTGGAGGGCAGCAGGGGCTCTATCCGCTCCCACTGCTCGTCGGTGAACTGGCGAAATCGTGACTTCGTCTGACCCATACGGCCACGGTCTCGCGGGTCACCGCTCAGCTATGGGAGACACGCCCTAGGCGGTCGACGTCGTAGGCCTCGAAGGCGGCGACGTACTTCTCGAGAAGCCGGGTGTCGTAGGCGGGGGCGTCGTCCGCGGTGTCGGTTGGGAGAGTGGCCCCGTGCTGGGCCATGGTCTTGCGCGCCCGGGCGAGTGCGGAGTTGACCGAGGCCACGGACATGTCGAGGAGGTCCGCGCACTCCGCCGCCGAGAGCACCAGGACATCGCGGAGGATCAGCACGACCCGCTGCCGGGGTGGCAGGAACTGCAGCGCGGCGACAAAGGCGAGCCGGACCGATTCGCGGGCGAGGGCGGTGGCGGACGGGTCGACGCCGAGATGGGCGTCGCTCGCCGGGCCGATCCACATCTGCTCGGGCATGGTGGCCAGCGACGTGGGGTCGTCTGGGACGCGGCCGGGCTCGTTGAGGTCCACCGGAAGGCTGCGTCGCTGCGGCGCGCGAGCCATGTCCAGGCAGACGTGGGTGGCGATGGAATACAGCCACGTACGCAGCGACGAGCGGCCGCCGAATTCGGCGCCATCCCGCGCCCTCCACGCACGCAGCATCGTCTCCTGCGTTGCGTCTTCGGCCTCCGCGATACAGCCGAAGTAGCGGTAGCAGTAGCCGAGGATCTCGCGGCGGTAGGTCTCCGCCTCGGTCGTGTTCACGCGGTCATTGTCCGCCTGGGGTGCGGAATTGTGGTGTGGTTCGGCGGCCGGGCGACAGGTTCCGGGGGACAGTGTCCACCGCCGATGCAGCGGCCGGCCTTCTTGATCAAAACTTCACGCGACCTCTACCTGAACTGGTGCGTGCACGCGCGATGCTGATGTCACCAACCGAAGGACGGTGACGACCATGATGGGCTGGTCGGGTCAGCTGAGTGCCACCGGGTGGATCATCATGGCGGTGTGCATGCTCGTGTTTTGGGCGGCAGTGCTGTCCATGCTGGCCATGATGTTCCGTAATGACCGTTCCGGGGGGCACGGACGCACCGCGCCGGAGGCCGATCCGCTTCGAGTGCTCGAAGTGCGTTTCGCCCGCGGAGAGATCGGCTCCGACGAGTTCGTGGCCCGCCGAGAGGAGCTGACGCGCTCCGGCAACTCCGTACCGACGAAACCCGAGCACGGGCGGCCCCGTGTCTGAGCTGACCCGCCGGTCCTTCCTCCTCGGTTCAGCCCTCGCCGGGGCCGGGGCGCTCGTCGCCTGTTCCGGAGCGGGCCCGCCGACCGGTACCCCCGTGCAGCCCTTGTCGGACGCTGTCCGTCGTGCCGAGCTGGCGCGCCGCAGCGCGGGCCAACGGGTGGTCTCAGCGCGGTTGACGCCGCGTCCGGTCGACGTGGATCTCGGTGGACGCGTCGTCTCCACCTGGGGCTACGACCCTAGCCTGCCCGGGCCGCTACTGCGTGCCCGTGTCGGGGATCTGCTCAAGGTGGAGGTGGACAACCAGCTGCCGGCGGAAACCAGCGTGCACTGGCACGGACTGGCACTGAGCAACGACATGGACGGGGCACCCGGCCTGACTCAGGACCCCATCGCCCCCGGCGGTCGGTTCGCTTACGAGTTCACCGTCCCGCACGCGGGCACGTACTTCTATCATTCGCACTCCGGGCTCCAACTCGACCGCGGACTCTACGGGCCCCTGATCGTCGACGACCCGAACGAGCCCGGTGACCATGAGCACGAGTGGATCGTGGTGCTCGACGACTGGCTCGACGGCACCGGTCGCACCCCCGACGATGTTGCCCGCGACCTGGGCATCGGTGACGCCGCAGGTATGGGCAGCGGATCTGGGATGGGAAGAATGGGCGCGATGGACCACGGCGGCATGAGAGGTATGGGCGCCACGGACACGGGTTCCGAGACGATGCTCTCGCCGATGCTCGGCGGCGCCGGGGACGTGAGCTATCCGCTCTACCTGGTCAATGGGCGGGTCCCGGAGGACCCGATGGTGTTCAACGCGACACCCGGGGAGCGAGCGCGTATCCGCCTCATCAACGCCGGTGCTGATACCGCCTTCCGCGTGGCCCTGGGCGGGCACCGGATGACCATCACCCACACCGACGGCTTCCCGGTCGTGCCGCAGGATACCGATGCACTGATGGTCGGGATGGGCGAGCGGTTCGATGTGCTCGTCACCCTCGGCGACGGCGTCTTCCCGTTGTTCGCGCAGGCCGAGGGCAAGACCGGTCACGGGCAGGCACTGGTGCGCACCGCTGCGGGCGACCTGCCTACCCGGTCCCGACCCGACGAGCTGGACCGGCAGGTGCTGTTCGGCACCGATCTGGCGCCTCGCGCGGACGTCCGACTGGAAGAGAAGGGGCACGACGTTTACCACAGTCTGGACATGGGCGGGACCATGTCGCCGTACAGGTGGACCCTGAACGGCCGCGCTCACCCCGACATCACGTCGTTGGACGTCAACGAAGGGCAACGGGTTCGTATGCGGATGCGCAACATGTCGGACATGTTCCACCCCATGCACCTGCACGGACACACCTTCGCTCTGCCCGATACCGGGCTGCGCAAGGACACCGTCACGATCAGACCGATGCGCACCGTGGAGATCGAATTCGATGCCGACAACCCCGGCCAGTGGGCGCTTCACTGCCACAACGCCTATCACCAGGAGGCCGGGATGATGACCACCCTGTCCTACCTGGCCTAGTGAACACCCTGAAACACCCAAGACAGCCGAACCCCTGAGCCCCGCCACTCCCAGGAGGCTATTGATGTCGCATCCGGAACACGGACCCGCGCAACCGAACCCGGCGCCGACCAGACACGGCCACGGCGCCGAGGTTCACAGCCCGCCCCCCGCCGAGCACGGCGAGCACGTCGCCCATGTCGGGCCGGGCGGGCACGGCGAGGACGGGGGCCACGATCGACACGCTGGGCACGGGGCACACGGGGAGATGTTCCGCCGTCGCTTCTGGGCGTCGCTGGTGCTGGCGATCCCGGTGGTGTACTTCAGCCACATGGTCGCCGATCTGCTCGGCTACACCATGCCGAATTTCCCCGGCGCCATGTGGATCGCCCCGGTGCTGGGCACGGTGATCTTCCTCTACGGCGGCACCCCGTTCCTCACGGGCGGCTGGGCCGAACTCCGCTCGCGCCGCCCGGGGATGATGCTGCTGATCTCCATGGCGATCACTGTCGCCTTTGTCGCCTCCTGGATCACCACCTTGGGCCTCGGCGGGTTCGAGCTGGACTTCTGGTGGGAACTGGCGCTGCTTATCGTGATCATGCTGCTCGGGCACTGGCTCGAGATGCGCGCGCTCGGCTCGGCCTCGGGAGCCCTCGATGCGCTGGCGGCCATGCTGCCGGACTCGGCGGAGAAGATCACGGATTCCGGGACTGTCGCAGTTCCGCTTCCGGACCTCGAGTTGGGGGACCTGGTGCTCGTGCGCGCAGGAGCGCGGGTGCCCGCCGACGGCACGGTCACCGACGGCCGTGCCGAAGTCGATGAATCGATGATCACCGGCGAATCCAAGACGGTCACCAGAGAAGCCGGCGACACCGTGGTCGCCGGAAGCGTTGCGACGGACAGCGCGCTGAGGGTTCGGATCACCGCGGTGGGCGAGAGCACGGCTCTGGCCGGCATCCAGCGGATGGTCGCCGACGCCCAGGCCTCCTCGTCCCGAGCGCAAGCTCTGGCAGACAAGGCCGCGGCGTTCCTGTTCTATTTCGCCACGGTCGTGGGCATCCTCACGTTTGCGGTCTGGGCGTTGCTCGGCAACGTCGACGAGGCCGTGGTGCGCACGGTGACCGTGCTCGTGATCGCCTGTCCCCACGCGCTGGGGTTGGCTATTCCACTTGTGATCGCGATCTCCACCGAACGAGCGGCCAGGTCCGGGGTGTTGGTCAAGGACCGGCTCTCGCTCGAACGCATGCGCACCGTCGATGTGGTCCTGTTCGACAAGACCGGCACCTTGACCGAGGGCCAGCACCGGGTCACGGGAGTCACCGCCGCGCGCGGGGTCACCGGGGAGCGGGTGTTGGCGTTGGCGGCGGCGGTCGAGGCCGACAGTGAACACCCCGTCGCCCGGGCTATCGTCGCGGCGGCCGATGACCGGGTGCCGGCCGGCGAGCGGATCGCCGCCACCGATTTCCGGTCCCTGCCAGGCCGTGGGGTCCGCGCCCGTGTCGATGGCACCGAGGCCAGCGTCGGCGGTCCCGCCATGCTCAACGAACTGGGGTTGTCGATTCCCACCGACGTCGCGGAGGTGACCGAGCAGTGGGTGTCGCGCGGGGCGTCGGTGTTGCACGTCGCCGAAGGTGACCGGATCCTGGGGGCCGTCGCGCTCGAGGACGCCGTGCGGGAGGAGTCCCGGCAGGCGATCGACGCCCTGCACGCCCGTGGGGTCTCGGTCGCCATGATCACCGGCGACGCCCAGCAGGTCGCGGACGCCGTGGCCACGGACCTCGGGATTGACGAGGTGTTCGCCGAGGTGCTTCCCGAGCACAAGGACGCCAAGGTCACCGAGCTCCAGAAGCGCGGGCACAGGGTGGCGATGGTCGGCGACGGGGTCAATGACGCCCCCGCCTTGGCTCGCGCTGATGTGGGCGTGGCGATCGGTGCCGGGACCGATGTGGCCATCGAATCCGCCGGGGTGGTGCTCGCCGCGAACGACCCGCGGGCGGTCCTGTCTATCATCGACCTCTCCCATGCCAGCTACGGCAAAATGTGGCAGAACCTGGTGTGGGCAACGGGGTACAACGTCATCGCTGTGCCGTTGGCCGCCGGGGTTCTGGCCTTTGTCGGCGTGGCGATTTCCCCCGCGGTCGCGGCGATCCTCATGTCTGTCTCGACCATCGTGGTGGCGCTCAACGCCCAGCTGTTGCGCCGCCTCGACCTCGACCCGGCACGATTGGCCCGCACATGACCACGGTGTGACCGATCTGGTCGCTCATGTCGAGAACCCGGATCCGGTTCCGTCCCCCTAGTGCAGCGACCACACTGGGTCGCACAGTACGAGGAGGATCGCCATGGCCAAGTACCTGTTGCTCAAGCACTACCGGGGTGCCCCGGAGCCACCCAATAACGTGCCCATGACCGAGTGGGCGCCCGAGGAGGTGTCCGCCCACATCCAGTACATGAACGACTTCGCCGCTCGGCTGGAGGAGTCCGGCGAGTTCGTCGACGCCAACGCGTTGTCGGAGTCGGGGACGTGGGTGCGGTACGACGGCGAGGGCCGCCCGCCGCTGACCGACGGCCCGTTCCCCGAGACCAAGGACCTCATCGCCGGCTGGATGATCATCGAGACCGCCAGCTACGAGCGGGCCCTCGAGCTCGCGGGCGAGCTATCTGCGGCCCCGGGGGCGGGCGGGGAGCCGATCCACG
>NZ_JAALEC010000684.1:0-6140 GCF_014145205.1 Dietzia sp. DQ11-44 | reverse complement strand
ACGCCGTCGATCGGGCGGACCACCACGTCGCGGCGGCTCAGCGACCGCGCGTACGGCAGCGGCAAGACAAGGAGCCCGACCCCGGCCGCGACCAGGTCCACCGCGGCGGAGACCTCGTCGGGCGACGCGGTGATCGCGTCGACGGGGTCGAGCCACGGCTCGCCCTTGAGGTCCGCCATGGCCACCATGTCGAACGCGGCCAGCTCGTGATCCTTCTCCGCCAGCACCGCCATGGTCTCGGTGTACAGCGGCACCCTGAGCAGGCCGGGCGGCGAGGATCGCGGGGCCGCGTCGGGTTCGCGGAGGAAGATCACGTCGAACCCCACGTCCCCGGCGACCCGGGCCAGCGCCGAGCGCGGATCCCCCGAGCGCCGCGCCGAGATCGGCACGTCGGGATTGCGCTCGCGCCACCGGGTGAGCCACTTGTCGGGCTGCACGCCCGGGACGTAACCGATGGCCAGGCTCCGCCGGTCCGGACCGGTATCCTCGTTCACCCCTCAACGGTAGCCGCTGCTCCGTGAACCCCGGATCAGTGCACCAACCGTGAACAGGCATCTGCCACCGAATCGCCGATCGCGGTGAGGGGCCGCACCCCATCCGGCCGGTGCCAGGTCCACACGGAGCTGACCATTCCCAGAATCAGCCGTCCCAGCTCCTCCTCGTCCCGCCGTGGGAACTCACCGGAGTCCATTCCGCGCGCCAGCAACGAGATCCAGTCCTGCTCCACCGCGCGCGAGTGCTCCACCGCCGTCTGGCGCTCTTCCTCTTCTCGCTCAGTGGAACGCGTGGTCTCCAGGATGCCGACGTGGTGCACCAGAATTCGGGCTTGAAGCGCCTCACTGGCGGTGACGTCGTATACACCTCGCACCGCGGCCCGCAGAGCCGATTCAGCATCCACGGAGTCCTTCACGGCCTCAGAGAAGCGCCGATGAGAGTGGTCGAGCTCGGTACTCATGATCGTGAGCAGGCAGTGAGCTTTGGATTCAAAGTAGTGATATAGCGCTGTCTGACCGATTCCCACCTCGTGCGCGATCGTCGCCCACTTGGTGTGCTCGTATCCAGCAGATCCGAAGTGGTCGACCGCGACCCGGAGAATCGCCTTCCTCTTGGACCTGGAACTCTCCATCCTGGCGTGCTGCACCATCCCTCATCCCCCTGACCGTGGCCTCGAACCTCGCGGTTCGGAGTACGTCGCATCCGACTCGGAACCATCCACTCCGGCGCCCCCTGCGCTTGGCCCGCCCCCTACGCTCAGCCCAGGATCGTCCAGTCCTCGAGGCCCTCGTACAGCGGCTTGGCCGCGGCCAGCGCGGACACGCGTCCACGCAGGGCGGTGATGTCGGCGTCCGTACCCGCCGCGAGGGCGGTGCCGATGATGTCCGCGACCTCGCGGAAGTCCTCGGCCCCGAAACCACGGGTGGCCAGCGCGGGCGTACCGATCCGCAGACCGGAGGTCACCATCGGCGGACGGGGGTCGAACGGCACGGCGTTGCGATTGACGGTGATGCCGACCTCGTGGAGGAGGTCCTCGGCCTGCTGGCCGTCGAGGTCGGACTCGCGCAGGTCCACCAGCACCAGGTGGACGTCGGTCCCTCCGGTGAGGACGGACACGCCGGCCTGGCGGCAGTCGTCGGCCATGAGCCGCTCGGCGAGGATCTTGGCGCCCTCGATGGTCCGCTGCTGCCGCTCGCGGAACTGCTCGGTGCCGGCGATCTTCATGGCGGTGGCCTTGGCGGCGATCGCGTGCATGAGCGGCCCACCCTGCTGGCCGGGGAACACCGCTGAATTGAGCTTCTTGAACAGCTCGAGGTCATTGGTGAGGATCATGCCGGAGCGCGGCCCGCCCAGGGTCTTGTGGACGGTGGTGGACACGACGTCGGCGTGCGGAACGGGGCTCGGGTGCAGTCCCGCGGCCACCAGGCCGGCGAAGTGCGCCATGTCCACCCAGAGCTTGGCGCCGACCTCGTCGGCGATCTCGCGGAACTTCGCGAAATCCAGGGTCCGCGGGTAGGCCGACCAGCCGGCGATGATGACATCCGGCTTCTCCGCGAGGGCCATCTCGCGGACGGTGTCCATGTTGACCTGCATGGTCTCCGGGTCCACCTCGTAGGCGGCGACCTCGTACAGCTGGCCTGAGAAGTTGAGCTTCATCCCGTGGGTGAGGTGACCACCGTGGGCCAGGGACAGGCCCATGATCTTCGAACCCGGCTTCGCGAGCGCCATGAGCACGGCGGCGTTGGCCTGGGCACCGGCGTGCGGCTGGACGTTGGCGTACTTGGCGCCGAACACCTCCTTGGCGCGGTCCCGTGCCAGGTTCTCCACCACGTCGACGTGCTCGCACCCGCCGTAGTAGCGCCGACCCGGGTAGCCCTCGGCGTACTTGTTGGTGAGCACCGATCCCTGAGCCTGCAACACCGAGCGCGGCACGAAGTTCTCGGACGCGATCATCTCCAACGTGTCGCGCTGACGCGCCAGCTCGCCGGCCATCGCCTCGGCGACCTCCGGGTCCAACTCGGACAGGGAGGCGGTGAACACATCGGTGTTCGGGTCGGTCATCGTTGCTCCTCGCGCGTGGGCTTCTCACTTCGTACGAATCGTGTCGGGGCCACGGCTCGTCTCGTCGTCGTCGTCAGTCTAGTGCCAGGGCACCTGGAGGCCTCTCCCCCGTGGGCACCTGACACAATCAGCAATCGTGAGCAGACATGCCGGCGACTACACGCCGTACGTGGAGTTCGACCGCCGGAGTTGGCGTCGGTTGCGGCGAGCCATGCCGATGGTGCTCACCGAACAGGACCTCGAGGGACTGCGCGGTCTGGGCGAACACCTGGACCTGGACGAGATCGCGGAGATCTACCTGCCGCTCAGCCGGCTCATCCACCTCCAGGTATCGGCCCGCCAGCGCCTGTTCCAGTCCACCAACCTGTTCCTCGGTGAGACCGTGGACGCCCCCATGCCGTTCGTGATCGGGGTGGCCGGCTCGGTGGCGGTGGGCAAGTCCACCTCCGCCCGTGTGTTGCGCGCGCTGCTGACCCGCTGGGACTCCCACCCCCGGGTGGACCTGATCACCACTGACGGCTTCCTCTACCCCAACCGCGAACTCCAGCGGCGCCAACTCATGCACCGCAAGGGCTACCCCGAGTCCTACGACCGGCGCGCGCTGTTGAGGTTCGTCACCGAGGTCAAGTCCGGTGCCCCGGTCGTCCGCGCGCCCGTGTACTCGCACACCAAGTACGACATCGTCCCCGACGAGTTCATCGAGGTCCAGCGCCCGGACATCCTCATCGTCGAGGGCCTGAACGTCCTGCAGACGGGCCCCCGACTGATGGTCTCGGACCTGTTCGACTTCTCGCTCTACGTGGACGCGAAGATCGAGGACATCGAGAAGTGGTACGTCGAGCGCTTCCTCGAACTGCGCAGCACGTCGTTCTCCAACCCCAACTCGCACTTCGCGCACTACGCGGATCTGTCCGACCAGGCGGCCCGGCTCGCCGCCCGCGAGATCTGGATGTCGATCAACCGCCCGAACCTGGTGGAGAACATCCTGCCGACCCGGCCGCGCGCGACGCTGGTGCTGCGGAAGAACTCCGATCACTCCATCCAGCGGCTGCGCCTGCGCAAGATCTGACGCGCTCCCGGGTTCGTTCACTCCGGCGCGGCGCCCGTCTCCCCCACGGGTACGCCACGCCGCCGCAACTCGGCCTCGGCGCGGTCCAGCCCCCCGTGCTCGAGTGCGGCCTGTGGACTGTGATCGCTCCAGACATGGCGCCCGAACCGGCTCACCTCCACCTCGAGCTCACCGGACAGGTGCTCGATCGCGCCCGCCGAGTTCCGCTTCTCCGACGGCAACGGCACGGGCAGCACGTGCGCCCGACCCAGGGGCGCCCGCCCGGTCACGCGGATCCGCCAACCGTAACCGCGCCCCTCGAGTGCCCAGACGTCATCAGCGACCCGCGCCCGGACCGGCGAGACCACGGGGTTTCCCAGCCGGATCACCCGACCATCCGGAAGTCGCACCACGAGGGCGGTGACCTCGGTGCGCAGCGGGCCCGAATGGATCTGCCCGCCGGCGAAGGCCACGCAGGTGTCCGGTTCGGAGAATCCCTGCGCCTGCCCCCACCACCAGGAGTCCGGAAAGCCCTCGGCGCCCCAGTTCTTCTCCCCGTAGACATCGGCGCCGTCGAACTCCCAGTGCCGGCCGTCCAGCTCCGCCCAGCCCCGCGCCCGACCGCCGAGCAACCACGGGTGCCAGTACTGGTTGAGGGCGGGAACGGCCTGGAAGACGCTCGACCCACCGACGGCCCGGTGCGGCCACTCCACGGGATCGGTGATCTCCACGTGGAGGCGGGCCCCCTCGCCCATGTCCACGGTCACCCCGTCCGGTCGGTACTCGAACCGATCCCCGGAGCGGGCCCCCAGGCGGTCGGGATCGGCCCACCCCTCGGGCGCGGCGGCCAGCCGGAGAGACGACGACGTGCCCGACCTCGCGGGTGGCGTCCCCGCCTCGGTAGATGACGACGACGAGGTCGCGCCGACGCCCGGCCGGGGGGCCCCGATCTCCTCGGGCCGGGGAGGCACCTCGTCGGACGCCAGGCCGAGCGTCGCCCAGTGCCCGTCCGGCCCCCGGTTGATCCCGATGAGCGCGATCAGGGCGCGGCCGCGGTCGCGGTCGGTCACGCGGAGGAAGTATCCCTCCATGGCCACCCCGTGCGCGCGAAGCGGATCGCCGAAGGGCAGGTCTGCGCCGGTGGCCCGGTAGCGCCGGTGAAGTGTCATGCACGCCAGCGTTCCACAGGGCCCTATGTTGGACACCGTGAACTCGTCATCGATCGGACTCAGGCCACCACGTCACCGCGTCGACCCGCGGTGTCGGCGCTGGTGGACGGCGCAGGTCGCACTGTGGATGGCGGGGCCGTTGGTGGTGGCCGTGGTCCTGGGCCTTGTCCTGTTCCCCTGGGTCCTGCTCGTGGCGGCGGGGTGGGCGGCCGCGACCGCCGTGGCACTGGTCGCGGTACCCCGGGTGCGCTGGGCCATCCACCGGTGGGAAGCGACGGACACGGCGATCTACAGCCGTAGTGGCCTGTTCTGGGAGGAGTGGAGGGCCGCGCCCCTGTCCCGGGTGCAGACCGTCGACAAGACCCGCGGGCCACTGCAGCGTCAGTTCGGGTTGGCCACCGTCGTCGTCACCACCGCCTCCTCCTCGGGCGCGGTCCGCATCAGCGCCCTGGACGCCGCGCAGGCAGAGGAGATGGTCGACAGATTGACGCTCCTGGCCGAGGACGACCAGCGGGACGCGACGTGACCACGCCCGGGTCGCAGCACTTCGCGGCATCGCGGCCCGACCCCGCGGAGCCCGCCCCCGAATGGCTGCCGCTCGACCGGCGGACCATCGCCGCGAGCACCGTCGTGGCCGCGGGGGCCCTGGCGGCGACCGCCGTCCCCGCCGGGTCCGGTCTCCTCCTCGGCGGGGTGGGCCTGGCGTGGGTCCTGCTGTGGACCATCGGTGGCACGATCCTCGGCGCCGCGGCCACCGCCGTCATCGAGACCGCCCGGCTCGCCGTGACCAGGTACCGCGTGGACGCCCACCGGATCGAGCGCCGCGTCCGCTTCCTCTCCAGCTCCACCACCAGTCTGTCGACCGGCCGGGTGCGCAATGTGGAGATCTCGGCGGACCTGGTGCAGCGTCGGATGGGCATCGCCAGCGTGAGACTGGCCAGCGGGGAGACCGACGGGTCCAGGCTCATTCTCGGCGCCCTCGACCGCGAGGTGGCCGAGGAGCTGCGCCGCCACCTGCTCGCCGAGCGGGCCGCCACCGACACCTCCGAACTCGTGCGTCTCGACCCAGGGTGGGTGCGCTACGCCCCCGCCAGCGTCATGACCCCTCTGTTCGGTCTCCTGGGGATCGGCATCGTGTTCCAGGTCGCGGACTGGTTCGGGGCCGTTCCCGAGATGCTCGAGTGGATCTGGGACCGGATCGGTGACCTGCCGATCCCCGTGATCGCCGCCGGGGTGCTGGTGCTCGCCCTGGTGGTGGGCACCATCGCGTCGGTCGCGCTCTTCGTGGAGAACTGGTGGAACCTCCGGCTCGAGCACCACGAGGACGGCTCGCTCGAGCTCCACCGTGGCCTGCTCGTGGGTCGGCA
>NZ_JAALEC010000683.1:0-1305 GCF_014145205.1 Dietzia sp. DQ11-44 | reverse complement strand
TCATCCCCGCCGGCGGCGAGCTCGTCCTGGAGCCCGGCGGAAACCACATCATGCTCATGGACCTCGACGAGCCCATCACCACCGGTCAGCAGATCACGCTGACCCTTGAGTTCGACGGCGCCGAACAGGACGTCACAGTCTTCGCGCGCGACTTCCAAGGCGGCGAGGAGGAGTACGTCGGCGGCGGGCACGCCGCTTCCGGCCACGAGGCGCACGGAGGCATGACTCACGATGGCTGACCAGGCCCGACGTGGTCTGATCAGGCGCGGCCTGTCCCGGCGGTCCGTGCTCACCGGCGGCGTCGCGGCCGTGGTGGGCGGCGGCGTCGTCGGGGGCGCCGCGGGCTACGCGGGGCGGGGTGTCGTCGACGACGACGAGGCGATCGCCGACTGGAAGACGGTCGCCGACTCGCGGGTCGTGGGGACCACCACGGAACCGTTCCACGGCCCGCACCAGTCCGGCATCACCACGGCACCGCAGTCACACGCGGCGTTCGTGGCGTTCGACATCATCCCCGGAGCTACACGCACCGAGATCCAGGGCGTCCTGCGCGCCTGGTCCCAGGACGCCGCCCGCCTCACCCAGGGGCGGGGCGGCCTGGCCGATCTCGAGCCAGAGCTCGCCGAGGACCCGGCGCGTCTCACCGTGACGATCGGCCTCGGGCCCGGCTTCTTCGACGCCGCCGGGCTGCCGGAGAAACGGCCGTCTTGGCTCGCGCAATTGCCCGCGTTCCCGCAGATCGACCAGCTAGAGGACCGGTGGTCCGAGGGCGACCTGCTCCTGCAGATCTGCGCCGACGATTCGCTGATCGTCTCGCACGCCGCGCGGATCCTCGCATCCGGCGTGCGGGGTGTCGCACGGCAGCGGTGGGCGCAGCGGGGCTTTCGCAAGGCCGTCGGCACCGACCCCAGCGGGCGGACGCAACGCAACCCGTTCGGGCAGATCGACGGCACCGTCAACCCCACCGAGCAGGATGTGGACTTCGATCAGGTCCTGTTCTCCGACGGCACCTCGTCTGACGGGCAGGTCCAGCGGTGGATGCGGGGTGGGTCCTCGCTCGTGCTGCGGCGGATCCGCATGACGATGGACACGTGGGAGGAGATCGACCGCACCTCACGCGAGCTGAGCGTCGGCCGGCGGCTCGACACCGGCGCCCCGCTGACCGGGGTGCACGAGCACGACCCGGCCGACTTCGACGCGGTCGACGAGGTGGGCCTGCCCGTGATCCCGCCGGAGTCCCACATCGCGCGGGCGCGGCAGCTCGACCGGAGCGAGGCCATGCTGCGGCGGCCGTACACCTACGAC
>NZ_JAALEC010000006.1:0-10356 GCF_014145205.1 Dietzia sp. DQ11-44 | reverse complement strand
CGGGTGACCGATCTGCCGATCGTCGGCCATCCCACCAGACTGCACGTGCGGGTACCGCGCTTCACCTGCGGCAACACCGAGTGCGTCACGCGGATCTTCCAGCAACGCATGCCGGCGTTGGCCGAGCCGCGGGCCAAGACCACCCGCCGTTGCACCCGCTGGATTCTGCAGCGCCTGGCGGTCGACCGCACCAGCGTGTCCGCGGTGGCCAAGGCCCTCGGGCTTGGCTGGGATTTGGTCAACGACCTGGCGGTCTCCGAGATCCGCACGATGGTCTACGACCAGCCCGGACACTTCGACGGGGTGCGCGTTCTAGGGGTCGATGAGCACAAGTGGAAGCACGTGCGCGGCGACGGTTCCTCTTCGTTCGTCACCGTGCTGGTCGACCTCACACCGGTCGTGGACGGCGCCGGCCCGTCTCGGCTGCTGGACATGGTCCCGGGCCGTTCAGCGAAGGTGCTCACCGAGTGGCTCGATGCCCGTGACCAAATGTTTCGAGACCGCGTCAAGGTGGTGACGATGGACGGGTTCGCCGGATACCACACCGCCGCCGCCAAAGCCGTCCCCGAGGCACGGACGGTGATGGACCCGTTCCACGTCGTCCATCTGGCCGCCGACAAGCTCACCGTGTGCCGACAACGAATACAGCAGACCACCACCGGACATCGGGGCCGCACCGGCGACCCCCTGTACGGGATCCGCCGCATCCTGCGCACCCGCGCTGAGCTGCTCACCGACAAGCAGAAAGCTCGCCTGTTCAAGGCGTTCGTCGCCCACGACGCCCACGTCGCGGTGGAGGTCACCTACCGCGTCTACCAGGGGCTGATCAACGCCTACGAGCAGCCGCGGCGAAGGGACGGAAAGATCGCGATGTACAAGCTCCTCAAGTCCATCCGGACTGGCGTGCCGAAGCACCTCACCGAGTTGGCGCAGCTCGGCCGGTCCCTGTGGAAGCGGCACCGAGAGATCCTGGCCTACTTCGACGTGGGCGCTTCCAACGGGCCCGTCGAGGCCATCAACGGACGCCTCGAGCACCTCCGCGGAATCGCCCTCGGCTTCCGGAACCTCAAGCACTACATCTTGCGATCACTCATCCACTCCGGACAGCTCCAGAACCAGATCAACGCACTCTAAATCCGGAAGCGCCCCATATCGCCGCACTACGTCACACCTGCGTTCCCGTGACGAGCCCCGGGAACTACCCTTGACCCAATGGAGCGTTGGGTCAGGCTGTTCCGGTGGCTGTGGGCCACCCCCTGGCCCGTCTATGCCCTCACGATGGTGCAGGCCAACATCATCGGCGCGGTCTTCGTCTTCGCGTTCCTGCGCTTCGTCCTCCCGATGGACCGCTTCCTCGACCTGGACCAGTTCCGGTTCCTCAACCAGTACCTGTTCATCGGCTACCTTGTGCTGGCGTTCATCGGCGGGGTCATCGCGTCGACCCTGCTCCTGCTCCCGGTACTCCGGGTCGACCGGTCAGGTGAGGAGTTCGGCGGGGCGATCCGCAACCGGGCCCTGCGGCTGCCCTTCCACCAGGCGCTCATCTCCGGGGCCATGTGGCTGATCGGCACCATCGTCTTTGTCGTCGCCAACGTGGCCCACTCCCCCCGCCTCGCCCTGGTGGTGGGCGTGACGAGCATCCTCGGCGGGACCACCACCTGCCTGATCTCGTACCTCCAGGCCGAGCGGATCATGCGGCCGATCACCGTCCGCGCCCTCGCCCAGGGCGTGCCGGCCAACCGGCACGTCCCGGGGGTCCGTCGACGGATCTTCCTGGGCTGGGCGCTCACCACGGTCATCCCCGTCGCCGGGATCCTGCTGATCCTCACCGGGCAGTGGGTCGGGCTGTTCGGTGACGACCCCGGGCACATCCTCGTGGCGCTCGCGGTGATGGCCAGCGTCGCCGTGATCGCCGGCGCGATCGGCATGGGCCTGGTCTCGGACTCCATCGCCGACCCCGTCCGCGAGATGCAGGCGGGCGTCGGTCGGGTCAAGAAGGGCGACCTCGAGGCCCGCGTCACCATCTACGACAGCTCCGAGATCGGCCGACTGGGCCAGGGCTTCAACGAGATGGTGACCGGCCTGCAGGAACGCGAGGCGATCCAGGACCTCTTCGGTCGCTACGTGGGCGAGGACGTCGCACGCAACGCGCTCGAGCGGGGCACCGAACTGGGCGGGCAGGAACGCCAGGTCGCGGTGCTGTTCGTCGACCTCACCGGTTCGACGGAGTTCGCTGCGGCCCACGAGCCGGCCGAGGTGGTCTCCGTGCTCAACGACTTCTTCCGGATCGCCGTCGAGTCCGTCGACACCAACGGCGGGTACATCAACAAGTTTCAGGGCGACGCCCTGCTCGCGGTGTTCGGTGCGCCCATCGAGGTCGAGAACGAGGCCGGTCGGGCGCTCCGGGCCGCCCGCGCCCTCCAGAGCCAGCTCGCCGGGCTCTCCCCGCTCTCGGCGGGCATCGGGGTCTCCTACGGCACCGTGATCGCCGGGCACATCGGACACGCCAAGCGCTTCGAGTACACCGTGATCGGTGATCCGGTCAACGAGGCCGCACGCCTGACCACCCTGGCCAAGTCCGAACAGGGCCACGTCCTGGCGTCGGCCGCCGCGATCCGCAACGCCGACGCTCCCGAGGCGGCGAGGTGGGTGCTGGGACGCAGCGTCGAACTGCGTGGGCGCGGCATCATGACGCAGCTGGCCCGGCCGCTCCGGCCGACCCTCGCGGACCGGTGGCAGGCCGGGAACGTGGCACTGCGCCCCACCGTCGAGGGTCTGGACACCGCCGACACCTGATCAGCACCTCGGTTGGCGGACGCCTCCGCGCCGTTGGCGGACGAATTGCGCGTCCTGAGGGCCCGTGAGCACCGATCCTGTCCGCCAGCGCGGAGGAGGTGTCCGCCAACCGCGGGGAGGGTGTCCGCGGTCGGGTCAGCGCCCCGCGGTGGCCTTCTTGGCCGGCGACTTCTTGGCCGGAGACTTCCGGGCCGGGGCCTTCTTCGCCGCGGCCTTCTTCGGCGGGGACTTGGCGCGCCGCTCGGACAGCAGTTCCGAGGCGCGCGCGTCGGTGAGTGTCTCCACGGTGTCGCCCTTGCGCAGCGACGCGTTCGACTCCCCGTCGGTCACATACGGCCCGAACCGCCCGTCCTTGACCAGCATCTGCTTGCCGGAGACCTCGTCGACCCCCATCTCGCGCAGCGCCTTGGGTGCGGCGGCCTGCCGGCCCCGACGCTTGGGCTCGGAGTAGATCTTCAGAGCCTCTTCGAGCGTGATGGTGAAGACGGCGTCCTCGGTGTCCAGGGTCCGCGAATCGGTGCCCTTCCGCAGGTAGGGACCGTATCGGCCGAGTTGCGCGGTGATCTCCTCACCACTCGTGGGGTCGACGCCCAGCACCCGCGGCAGCGACAGCAGCTTGAGTGCCTGCTCGAGCGTGACCGTGGCCGGCTCCATCGACTGCATGAGCGACCCTGTCCGCGGCTTGGGGCCGGTGGGGTTGTCGGACTCCTTCTTGGCCTTGCGGGTCACGGCGGACTTGGCCTTGGTCGCGGCCTTCTTGGCCTCCGCCTTGGCCTCGTCATCCTTCGCGGCCGCCATCGCGGCGTCGCGCTCGGCGTCGATACGCTTCTTCTCCGCCTCGGCGTCGGCGAGCACCTTCCTGGCCCACTGCGCCTTCTCCGCGTCGGTGGGCTCGGGCAGCTTCTCGGTGACGTAGGGGCCGAATCGGCCGTCCTTGACCACGATCTCGTGACCGGTCTCGGGATCCACGCCCAGCGGACGCCCGTCCTGCGGGGTGGCGAAGAGTTTCTCGGCCACCTCGAGCGTGAGCTCGTCGGGGCTCATCCCCTCCGGCAGGTTGGCGCGCTGCGACTCCTGCTCGCCGCCCTCCCCCGCGACCATGCGCTCGAGGTACGGACCGTAGCGCCCGACACGGACGTGGACCGGTCGTCCCTCGGAGTCGTCGAAGACCCGGATGGAGTTGATGCTGCGGGCGTCGATGGCCTCGAGGTTCACGTCGATGAGGTTCTTGAGCCCGACCGCGTGATCCCCGTCCCCGGCCGACCCGGCGCCGTCGGGGTCACCGAAATAGAAGCGACGCAGCCAGTCGTCGCGGTTCTCGCGCCCCTCGGCGATCTCGTCGAGCTCGTCCTCCATGAGCGAGGTGAAGTCGTAGTCCACCAGTCGACCGAAGTTCTGCTCGAGCAGACCGATCACGGCGAACGCCACCCAGCTGGGTACGAGGGCGTTGCCCCGCGAGTACACGTACCCACGGTCCTGGATGGTGCGGATGATGCTGGCGTAGGTGGAGGGGCGGCCGATGCCCATCTCCTCCATGACCTTGACCAGGCTCGCCTCGTTGTAGCGGGCCGGCGGGCTGGTGGTGTGGCCGTCGGCGGACAGATCCGAACCCGTGAGCGCCTGCCCCTCGCTGAGCCGGGGCAACCGCCGCTCGGCGTCGTCCGCCATGGGCTTGTCGGACGACTCGGTGGACTCCTCGGCGGCCTCGACGTACGCCTTGAGGAAGCCGGGGAACGTGATGGTGCGGCCCGAGGCCGCGAAGGTGGCCCGGCTGTACCCGGACGGGTTCTCGCCCGCGGCGCCCGTGATCCGGATGCTCACCGACGTGCCCTTGGCGTCGGCCATCTGGGAGGCGACCGTGCGCTGCCAGATGAGCTCGTACAGGCGGTACTCCTCGGCATCCAGCGCGCTGTGCAGCTGACCGGGCGTCGCGAAGGACTCCCCGGCCGGGCGGATGGCCTCGTGCGCCTCCTGGGAGTTCTTGACCTTGCGGGTGTACTGACGCGGGGTGGGCGAGACGTACTCGCTGCCGTACAACTCCGTGGCCTGCGCACGCGCGGCCGACATGCCGCCCTCGGACAGCGTCGTGGAGTCGGTACGCATGTAGGTGATGTAGCCGTTCTCGTACAACCGCTGGGCGATGCGCATGGTGCGTTCGGAGGTGTAGCGCAGCTTGCGGCCGGCCTCCTGTTGCAACGTCGAGGTCATGAACGGCGCGTAGGGGCGCCGGGTGTACGGCTTGGACTCCACGGAGTCGACCACGAAGTCGGCACCGTCGAGGGCGTCCGACAACGCACGGGCCGCGGCCTCCTCGAGCACCACCGCGTCCTTGGCCGCGCCCGTGGTCTTGAGGCGGCCGTTCTGGCCGAAGTCGCGGCCCTGGGCGACCCGGGCACCGTCCACCGCGGCGAGACGGGCCGTGAAGCTGCGCGGCTCCCCCGCGTCCCCGCCGGTGGCCTGCTGCGTCGTCAGGGTCGCGGTGATGTCCCAGTAGTCGGCGGCGACGAACGCCATGCGCTCCCGCTCGCGCTCGACGATCACGCGGGTGGCCACGGACTGCACGCGGCCCGCGGAGAGCCGCGGCATGACCTTCTTCCACAGGACCGGGGAGACCTCGTATCCGTAGAGACGGTCGAGGATCCGGCGGGTCTCCTGGGCGTCGACCAGGTCGGTGTCCAGCTCGCGGGTGTTCTCGGCGGCGGCGAGGATCGCGGGCTTGGTGATCTCGTGGAACACCATGCGCTTGACCGGGACCTTGGGCTTGAGCACCTCGAGCAGGTGCCAGGCGATCGCCTCACCCTCGCGGTCGGGGTCGGTGGCCAGGAGGAGCTGGTCCACGCCGGCCAGTTCCTTCTTGAGCTCGGCGACCTTCTTCTTCTTGTCCGCGCTCACCACGTAGATCGGCTCGAAGTTGTCCTCCGGGTTCACGCCGAGCCGCGCCCACGGCTCCTTCTTGTACTTGGCCGGGATGTCGGCGGCGCCCTTGGGCAGGTCACGGATGTGGCCGACCGACGCCTCGACCACGTAGTCGGACCCCAGGTAGGGCTGGATCTTGCGGGCCTTGGTGGCGGACTCGACGATCACCAGGCTCCGCTTTCCGCCCGATGCTGTCTGCTTGCTCGCCACTGAACTGCTCCCAACCTGCGCTGATCCATCGGCGACGTGTGTCGCCGAACTCCGGTCCCGGATACGGTACGCGTGCCGGGGCCTGTCTATGAGAATTCATACCAGGCCAGGGGCGCTCCCCGAGAGTCGCGTTCCGCCGCGGTTCCACCCCCGAGGCCGTGGACGGGCGCCGGTGCTCCGCCCTCTCCTCCCCCATGCGGAGGTGGGCCGAGGTGCCCTGGTGACGGTGAGAGATCGGCGACCCGGTGGGGATCGGTGCGCGGACGCATCCCTATATATATGTCTCCGTTCGCACCGGGCCGCCTCGTCGTCGTCGTGGTCGTCGTCGTCGTGGTCGTGGTCGTCGCCGTGGCCGTCGCCGTCGCCGGCGTCTCCGGTCATCGAGGTCATCGGGCTCGCACGCCCCCGGACACCTCGCCCGGGGGCCGCGCGCACTCCCGCCGATTGGCACGGATAGACAGACCGGTCTATGGTGATGACGAGGGGGCACTACGCCTAACTGGAACGTGTTACCGTTTTCCAATTCCGCCGCGGCCACGGGTCGCGCCGGAACCGGCGTACCGTCGGTGGCCGTACGGGAGTCACGACCAGCCCCGATCATCTCAGACGCAACGGAGGTCAGCAGCGGTGGGCAATGTGTCCAAGACCAAGCTGGACAAGGTGGTCATCCGCATCGCGGGCGACTCGGGTGACGGCATGCAGCTCGCCGGTGACCAGTTCACCTCGGAGGCCGCGGCCTTCGGGAACGACCTGGCGACCCAGCCCAACTACCCGGCCGAGATCCGGGCCCCCCAGGGCACGATCCACGGGGTGTCGAGCTTCCAGATCCAGATCGCGGACTACGACATCCTCACCGCCGGGGACCGCCCCGACGTGCTGGTGGCGATGAACCCGGCCGCGCTCAAGGCCAACATCGACGACCTGCCCTCCGGCGGCATCCTCATCGTCAACTCGGACGAGTTCACCAAGCGCAACCTCACCAAGGTGGGGTACGAGTCCAACCCCCTCGGCTCCCCGGCCTTCGAGGCGTTCCAGGTGCACGAGGTGGCCATGGGCACGCTGACCATCGGCGCCGTCGAGTCCGTGGACATCGGCAAGAAGGACGCCGAGCGCTGCAAGAACATGTTCGCGCTGGGCTTGCTGACCTGGATGTACGGGCGCACGGTCGACTCGATCGAGAAGTTCCTGGGCAGCAAGTTCGGCAAGAAGCCCGCCATCCTCGAGGCCAACGTCCTGGCCCTGCACGCGGGCTGGAACTACGGCGAGACCACCGAGGCCTTCGCCTCGGAGTACGAGATCATGCCGGCCCAGCTGCCGAAGGGTCGCTACCGCCAGATCACCGGCAACACGGCGATGGCCTACGGCCTGGTCACCGCGGGCAGGTCGGCGGACATGCCCGTGTTCCTGGGCACCTACCCCATCACGCCCGCCTCGGACATCCTGCACGAGTTGAGCAAGCTCAAGCAGTTCGACGTGACCACCTTCCAGGCGGAGGACGAGATCGCCGGCATCGGCGCCGCCCTCGGCGCCTCCTACGGCGGGGCGCTGGGCGTCACCTCGACCTCCGGTCCCGGCCTCGCTCTCAAGTCCGAGGCCATCGGCCTGGCCGTCATGAC
This sequence comes from Dietzia sp. DQ11-44, assembly GCF_014145205.1. Classification (NCBI taxonomy): domain Bacteria; kingdom Bacillati; phylum Actinomycetota; class Actinomycetes; order Mycobacteriales; family Dietziaceae; genus Dietzia; species Dietzia sp. DQ11-44. The sequence goes on along the minus strand of NZ_JAALEC010000006.1, from coordinate 2,818 downwards.
CGAGCTGCCGCTGGTGATCATCGACGTCCAGCGCGGCGGCCCCTCGACCGGGCTGCCCACCAAGACCGAGCAGTCGGACCTTCTGCAGGCGCTGTTCGGGCGCAACGGAGAGTCGCCCGTCGCGGTGATCGCCCCGCAGTCGCCCTCGGACTGCTTCGAGATCGCCCGTGAGGCGGCGCGGATCGCGGTCACCTACCGCACCCCCGTCATCGTGCTGTCCGACGGCGCGATCGCCAACGGCTCCGAGCCGTGGCTCCTGCCGGACGTGGCCGACCTGCCGGCGATCGACAAGCACCTCGCCACCGCGCCCGCGACCGGCGCCGACGGAGAGACCGAGGCCGCCGGGGACTACCTCCCCTACGCCCGTGACCCCGAGACGCTGGCCCGCGACTGGGCGGTCCCGGGTGAGCCCGGTCTCGAGCACCGCATCGGCGGGCTGGAGAAGGCCAACGGCACCGGCAACATCTCGTACACCGCGGAGAACCACGACCTCATGACCCGGACCCGGGCCCTGCGGATCGCGCTCATCGACGTGCCCGACCTCGAGGTCGACGACCCGTCCGGCGAGGCCGACGTCCTGGTGGTGGGCTGGGGATCGTCCTACGGCCCCATCGGGGAGGCGGTCCGCCGCGCCCGCGCCAACGGCCACCGCGTGGCCCGCGCGCATGTCCGCCACCTCAACCCGCTCCCGGACAACATCGGCGAGGTGCTCGCCAAGTACCACCGGGTGCTCGTTCCGGAGATGAACCTGGGACAGCTCGCCATGCTGCTCAAGGCCCGTTTCCCGGCTCAGATCCAGCCGATCACCAAGGTGCACGGCATGGCGTTCTCGGCCGAGGAGCTGCAGACCGCCATCGAGGCGGAGTTCGCCGGGCGACTCACCCACACCGAGCACGACAAGTACCGCCTGGCGCTCGACGGGGTCATCACCACGACCGGCGAGCCCGCTGCGCGCAACCGGCGGATCGGCCACACCGCCACCGGCACCACCACCGCCAACCGAACCCGCTGACCCGCGAGCGAGGAGAGGATTTCCATGACCACCACCGAACCCGGACTCGTGGGCAGCCCGCTGCCCCTGGACGCGTTGGCCTCCGTACCCAAGAGCGATGCGCCGCAGAAGCCCAAGGACTACACCTCCGACCAGGAGGTGCGTTGGTGCCCCGGCTGTGGCGACTACGTCATCCTGGCCACCATCCGCGCCCTGCTGCCCAAGCTCGGTCTCAAGCGCGAGAACATCACGTTCATCTCCGGAATCGGCTGCTCGAGCCGCTTCCCGTACTACCTCGAGACCTACGGGATGCACTCGATCCACGGGCGCGCCCCGGCGATCGCCACCGGGCTGGCCACCGCCCGCCCGGACCAGTCGGTGTGGGTGGTCACCGGTGACGGCGACGCCATGTCGATCGGCGGCAACCACCTCATCCACACCCTGCGCCGCAACGTCAACCTCAACATCCTGATGTTCAACAACCGGATCTACGGGCTGACCAAGGGCCAGTACTCGCCCACCTCGGAGCCGGGCAAGGTCACCAAGTCCAGCCCCATGGGGTCACTGGACCACCCGTTCAACCCGCTGTCGCTGGTGCTCGGCGCCCAGGCGAGCTTCGTGGCCCGCGCCCTGGACTCGGATCGCAAGGGTCTGACCGAGGTCCTCGAGGCCGCCGCCCGCCACCGCGGCACCAGCTTCGTGGAGATCCTGCAGGACTGCCCGATCTTCAACGACGGCTCGTTCGACCTGCTGCGCAAGGAGGACGCGGGCGACCACCTCATCGCAGTCCGCCACGGCGAGAAGATCATCTTCGGCGACGACGGTCAGCACTGCGTGGTCCGCTCCGGTTTCTCGCTGAAGGTCGCGGCGACCGCCGAGGTCGACGAGGCCGACATCATCGTCCACGACGCCCACGCCGAGGACCCCTCCTACGCGCACGCGCTGGCGAACCTGTCCAGCCAGGACCTCGAGTACACCGTCACCGGCATCATCCGGCAGGTGCACCGCGAGACCTACGACGACCAGGCCCGCGCCCAGGTCGCCGCCGCCAAGGAGACCGCACCGGCGGACCTGCAGTCCCTGCTCGACGGCAGCAACACCTGGACCGTCGGATAGTCGGACACGCTGGCCGGACGGCCACACCGGCGAGACCGCCCCGGGGGCGGTCACCGCGCGGATCTGCACTCAGAGCCGGGCGGTGACCGTCCCCGCGACGCGTCCCCGGGCATCCCAGGTGCGCTCGACCACGTCGGCGGTACCGTGCTCGTCGATCCGCACCGCCGTCGTCGACCGGGTCCCGTACCACCGGCCGATCCGGACGAACCGCGACGACAGGCGCCACTCGTGCCAGAGCGGGACCCCCGTCCGCGGCAGGTGCCGGATCGGCGCTTTGCGGCGATCGGCGAGCAGGTCGAGCAGGGGGCCCGACCAGTCCTGACCGGAGATCGCCTCGGTGCCCAGGAGGGTTCGCACCTGCGCGACCGCGCCGACGACCTTGGGCCACGGGGTGTCGGGTGCCGCGTTGGACAGGCCGTGGACCCCGGTGCCCAACCGCATGGGCCCCCGACCGGACCGGTTGGAGGCCCACCACATCTCGTCGAGGTCGCCGGCCAGGAGGTTGACCGGCCCGTACCTGCCCAGATCGTCGACGACGTGCTGGGCGAACCCGGTCACGGGGACCGGTCCGGTGAGCGCGTCGACCGGAAGCTCACCCCGGGATGCTGCCGCCGGGCGCTCGGGGCCGCCCTCCCGGACGTTGGTGACCGCCGCCAACCCCGCCCCGGACGCCAGCGAGAGCCACGTCCCGCCGGCCGTGACGTCGCGGCC
>NZ_JAALEC010000069.1:0-2570 GCF_014145205.1 Dietzia sp. DQ11-44 | reverse complement strand
GCGACCACGCGGTAGGTCGCCGGGACCTGTCCGACGAGGTCGGTGAGCTGGTCCCGCATGGCTCCCTCGACGTTGGCGCGGGCGGTCTCGTCGAAGGCCACCACGCGTCCGACGGCGCGGTCGGCCGAGATCACCTCGAGCCCCGCGTCGTGGTCGCGTGCCCAGTTCGCGGCCCAGGCCACGGCCCGGCGGGCGTCCCGCGAACCGTCGTAGCCGCATACGACCGGTCCGGTGGCGGTTTCCGTCATGGCGTCCTCCTGCGGGTTCGGCGTCGCGGATCAGCCTAGTCGGCGGGTACGACGGCGTCTGGGGGGGCAGCTGCGACGGGGCCGACATCGTTACCAAAGCGGAACCAGTCCTTTTCTGGACCAGTTCCAGAAAGTCGGCTAGGGTGAGGCCCATGACGACGCAGATGGAGGATCCGGGAGCGCTGCTCCGGACAGCCGGGTTGAGGGTCACCTCTCCCCGGTTGGCGGTCCTCGCCGTCGTCGACAGTCGTCCCCACATCGCGGCGGAGGACGTCGCGGTACTGGTCCGGGAGCGGCTGGGCGCGGTGTCCACGCAGACCGTCTACGACGCGCTGCGTGTGTGCACCGACGTCGGACTCATGCGGCGCATCGAACCGGCCGGCTCGCCGGCCCGGTACGAACGCCGCACGGGGGACAACCACCACCACCTCGTGTGCCGGCAGTGCGGCCGGATCGAGGATGTCGAATGCGCGGTAGGGCATGCGCCCTGCCTACAGGCGGACCACGATCACGGCTTCCAGATCGACGAGGCCGAGGTCAACTACTGGGGCACATGTCCCGAATGTCAGGCGGGCCGTGCCCGGCTCGGTTAAGACTGAGACCCAGACCACATCGCCCATCACCCCACCACAACGAGGAGCACCAGACGTGACCACGCATCCCGCCGACCGAGGCGTACGCGACTTCCAGCCCAAGTCCGCCACCACCACCGACAGTGGCCAGCCGGTACCGAGCGACGAGTTCAGCGCCCGGTTGGGCGAGCTGGGTCCGCAGCCGATCCACGACTTCTACCTCATCGAGAAGCTCGCCCACTTCAACCGCGAGAACGTCCCGGAGCGTCTGCCCCACGCCAAGGGCTCGGGCGCCTTCGGCGAGTTCGTCACCACCGAGGACGTCTCGGACATCACCTGCGCAGGCCTGTTCCAGCAGGGCGTCACGACCCCCATGCTCGCCCGCTTCTCCACCGTCGCCGGCGAGAAGGGCAGCCCCGACACCTGGCGTGACCCGCGCGGCTTCGCGCTGAAGTTCTACACCGACGAGGGCAACTACGACATGGTCGGCAACAACACGCCGGTCTTCTTCGTCCGCGACGCCCTCAAGTTCCCGGACTTCATCCACTCGCAGCGCCGCAAGAACGCCTCCGGCCTGCGCAACCACGCCATGCAGTGGGACTTCTGGACCCTGAGCCCCGAGTCGACCCACCAGGTCACCTGGCTCATGGGCGACCGCGGCATCCCGGCCACCTGGCGCAACATGGACGGGTTCGGCTCGCACACCTACCAGTTCATCAACGCCGAGGGTGTGCGCCACTGGGTCAAGTTCCACTTCAAGACCAACCAGGGCATCGACTTCCTCACCCAGGACGAGGCCGACAAGCTCGCCGGTGAGAACGCCGACTACCACCGTCAGGACCTCTACGAGTCCATCGCCAAGGGCGAGTTCCCGTCGTGGGACCTGCACGTCCAGGTGATGCCCTTCGACGAGGCGGAGACCTACCGCTTCAACCCGTTCGACCTCACCAAGGTCTGGTCGCAGAAGGACTACCCGCTGCGCAAGGTCGGCACCATGACGCTGAACCGGAACCCGCAGAACCACCACGCCCAGATCGAGCAGGCGGCGTTCGCGCCGACCAACATCGTCAAGGGCATCGGCTTCTCGCCCGACAAGATGCTCCTCGGCCGTGTCTTCGCGTACCCGGACATCCAGCGCTACCGCATCGGCGCCAACTACCAGCAGGTGCCGGTCAACCGACCGCTCTCGCCGGTGAACTCCTACTCCAAGGAGGGCGCCATGCAGTACGAGTTCCCGCACCCGGCGCAGGCCGAGTACGCCCCCAACACCCTCGACGGCCCGGTCGCGGACCCGGCCAAGGCGTTCGACTTCGGTGACTGGGACACCAAGGGCTCGGAGATCTACCGCGGGGACGTCTCGCCGCACTCCGACGACACCGACCAGGCGCAGGCCACGACGCTCTACCGGGAGGTCCTCGACGACGCGGCCCGCGAGCGTCTGGCGTCCAACATCGCCGGTCACGTGAGCAAGATCGACCCCTCGGAGACCGAGCTCCTCGAGCGCGTGTACGCCTACTGGGCGGCCGTCGACCAGGGGCTGTGCGAGGCCGTCAAGGCCGGCGTCGAGTCCGGTCCGCGCGGCAACCACCGTCGCCAGGAGTGACCACTCCGTAGCCGAGCATGTTTCGGTCGAGCACGCGTCGGCCGAACTCGACTGAGACGAAGGGCCCGATCCCGCGACCAGCGGGGTCGGGCCCTCCTCGTGCGCCGGCTTCCGGGGCCCCGTCAGCCGCCGCGGACCACGGTCAGG
>NZ_JAALEC010000682.1:0-1658 GCF_014145205.1 Dietzia sp. DQ11-44 | reverse complement strand
CCTGACTTCCACAAGTTGACGCTGTTCTAGGGATCCGGATTCCGGTTTGCACTGGTAGGGCGAGTTCTGTGCTGGCGTTTGTGACACTAAACGGCCCGGTAGGTTGGGCCTGTGGGGCTGAAATTTCGGAAGGTGCCGACGGGTTCGGGGGCCACGGGCGTGCAGTTGGTCGAGTGGGTCAGCGGCCGGCTGGTGGTGCGCGAGCACCTGGGCTCGGCTCACACCCCCGGCGAGTTGGCGGCATTGATCGAGGTCGCCAAGCAGCGCATTCAGGGCGATCAGCAGGCGTTTGACCTGGAGTTGAGCGAGCGCGGCGCCGCGGTGATCGACGTGCCGGCAGCGACAGCCGCGCGGATCCAGCAGTCCACGGCGCGGATCTTGTGGCAAGGATTGACCGGTACGTACTCCAGGCTCGGCTTCGACGTGGTTGGCGATTCAGTGTTCCGCGACCTGGTGCTGTGCCGTGTGGTGGAGCCGACCAGCAAGTTGGACTCGGTTCGGGTCCTGGGCGAATTGGGGACGCAACCACCGCACGTCAACACGCTCTACAACTGTCTGCAGCGAGTGGTCGGCCGGGACTACCGCGCGCTGATCGCCACCGCCTGCTGGGCCCACGTCAACCGCACCGGGGGCCCTGGTGTGGCGTTGGTGCTCTACGACTTGACCACCTTGTATTTCGAGGCCGAAAAAGAAGATGACCTGCGCAAAGTCGGTATGAGTAAAGAGCGCAAGGTCGACCCGCAGATTACCGTCGGCCTGCTGGTGGCCCGGGATGGGTTCCCGCTGGACGTGCACGTCTTCGAGGGCAACAAGGCAGAGACCAAGACGCTGATCCCGGTCATCACGGCTTTCCAAAAGCGCCACCAGATCAGCGACATGGTCGTGGTGGCCGATGCGGGCATGCTGTCGGCGGCCAACCTCAATGCGCTGGAAGATGCGGGCCTGTCGTTCATCGTCGGCTCCCGCACTTCCAAGGCGCCCAAGGAGCTCGAGGACCATTTCGGTCGCCGCGGCAACGTGATTGCCGACGACGGTGTCGTGGAGTTGATCCGCCCAATGGGTCAGGGCCGGGACCGGCGAGACCGGCGTGTGGTGTGGCACTACAAATGGGAGCGAGCCAAGCGAGACCGGCGGACGCTGAACGCGCAGATCGACCGCGCGCAACGCGTGGCCGACCGGGCAGAACCACTCAAGAAGCAGCGATTCGTCAAGGTCACCGACCAGAAGGTAATCCTGGACGAGGCCTCGATCCAGCGGGCCCGCGAATCTGCAGGCTACAAGGGGTATGTCACCAACATCGCCCCGGCCGCGATGGACGGCCATGCCGTCGTGGCGGCCTATCACGACCTTTGGAAAGTCGAGCAGTCCTTCCGCATGGCCAAGGCCGACCTGAGGGCGCGCCCGATCTTCCACCGCACCCGCGATGCGATCGAAGCTCACCTCACCGTCGTGTTTGCCGCCCTGGCCGTGGCGCGGCACCTGCAGGACCTCACCGGCATGTCGATCAAGAAGATCGTCACCACCCTGCGACCGCTGCGCACGGTCACCGTCGCCATCGGCGACCACGAAATGCTCGTCGAACCCACAATCCCGGACGCCGCGCGAGCCGTCATCGACGCGATCAACGCAGGGTGACACTAAAACTTGTGGAAGTCAGG
>NZ_JAALEC010000681.1:0-5172 GCF_014145205.1 Dietzia sp. DQ11-44 | reverse complement strand
CCGGCGCGGTCGGGGCGCTCCCGCCCGCGCCGGCCCGGGACTACCGCGGGGCGGAGTGCGCCCGATCACCCAGGGCCGAGGTGAACGCCCACGCATCGCGGACGATCGTGTGCAGGTCGGTCCGGGTGGGGGTCCACCCCAACTCGGTCATCGCCTTCTCGCTGGAGGCCACCAGGACTGCGGGGTCGCCGGCGCGCCGCGGTGCGACCACGTCCGGGATCGGGTGCCCGGTGACCTCGCGGCACACGTCGATCACCTCGCGGACGGAGAAGCCCTCCCCGCTGCCGAGGTTGAGTACACGGTGGACGCCGGGTCGGTTGGACTCCAGGGCCAGTAGGTGCGCGTCGGCGAGGTCGGCGACGTGGATGTAGTCGCGGACGCATGTCCCGTCCGGGGTGGGCCAGTCGTCGCCGAAGACCTTGATGTCGGATCGGTGTCCCAGGGCCACCTGCAGGACCAGCGGGATGAGGTGGGTCTCGACGACCCGGTTCTCTCCCACCGGACCGTGGGCGCCGGCCACGTTGAAGTAGCGCAGACTCGTGGCGGCGAGCCCGTGGGCCACCGCATACGAGGTGATGGCGTGATCGATCGCCAGTTTCGTGGCGCCGTAGGTGTTGGTGGGCCGGGTGGGCATGTCCTCGGTGATCGGGATCTGCTCCGGCTCGCCGTAGGTCGCCGCGGTGGACGAGAAGACGAGGTTGGTGACGTCGGCGGCGCGCATCGCGTCGAGGAGCGCGAGGGAGGTCACGACGTTGCCCTGCCAGTACTCCGCGGGCTTCTCCACCGACTCCCCGACGAGGGACCGGGCGGCGAAGTGCAAGACCCCGTCGAATCCCGGGTCCAGGACCTCGCCCGCCAGCGCGGCGACATCGCCCTCGATGAACGTCGCCTCCGCGGGGACGCCCGACCTGTTGCCGGTGGAGAGGTCGTCCAGGACCACGACCTCGTGTCCGCGCTCGACGAGCACGGTCGCGCAGACCCCGCCGACGTAACCCGCCCCACCGGTGACGAGGAGCTTCACGGGAGGATCTCGACCTGGATCGCGTGCGCGTGGTCGCCGTCGAGTTCCACGGTGTGACCGTCACCGGAGTCGAGTTCGACGAGGTGGCCCCGCCGGGTCGCGGTCACGGTCCGCAGTGGTTCCACACCGTGCGCGCGGAGCTCGGAGATGAGGTCGGTGTCGATCTGGACGTTCTCGCCGATCGCCTGGATCCGGACGCTGTGCGGGATGTCCGTGTCCAGCGCCGACAGGCGGGTGAACGCGCGATCGTTGGCCATCTGGGAGGTGTAGCCGATCCGGTCGAGCCCTGGAATGGGGTTGCCGTACGGTGACGTCCTCGGGTCGTCGAGTACCTCGATGAGGCGACGCTCCACGTCGTCACTCATGACGTGCTCCCATCGACACGCCTCGGCGTGGACCTTCTCCAGTTCCAACCCGATCACATCGACGAGCAGTCGCTCCGCGAGCCGGTGCTTACGCATCACGTCCACGGCCAGATCCCGGCCGGTCGTCGTGAGCTGCAGGTGACGGTCGGGCGCCACGTGTACGAGGCCGTCGCGTTCCATCCGCGCGACCGTCTGGCTCACGGTCGGACCGCTCTGCTCGAGTCGCTCCGCGATCCTGGCCCGGAGTGGGATGACTCCCTCCTCCTCGAGCTCATAGATGGTGCGGAGGTACATCTCGGTGGTGTCCACCAGGTCTTTCACGCTGAATCCTCCACGTCGGATCGTCGCAGGTAGTCGCTCCCGGTGGTCGACGGTCCCCTCCGGGTTCACGGTCGAGACTACCGCCGGGCCTCGAACCGGGGTGGGGAGCGGGCAATCGGGGGTCGGCTCGGGTCCCGCCGCGTAGATTCGTGGGGCGCGCATCTCGGTGTTCCCACCGGATGTGGGCCGCCGGGAGCGTCCCGGTGCGAGGGGAGGACGGGTGGCAATGGCCGGTATCCGGGACGGCGTCGCGGCCGCGGTGGTGTGGAGTCCCTCGCTGATGGAGTACCGGCACTCCGCCGATCATCCGATGAGTCCGCGCAGACTCGATCTGACCATGTCGCTGGCCACGGAACTGGGGGTCCTGCAGGGCGTCGAGATGCTGGACCCCGGGTGGGCGAGCGACGAGGAGCTGCTCCGCGTCCACACGTCCCGCTACATCGGCGCCGTCAGGGCGGCCGGCGACCTGCCGCCCGGGGAGCACTTCGGGATGAGCCACGGTCTCGGCACGGCGGACAACCCGACGTTTCCGGGCATGCACGAGGCGAGCGCCGCGGTGGCCGGAGGAACCTTGGCCGCAGCGCGGGCGATCGCCAGTGGCGCCGCGACGCGGGCGGTCTCCGTGGCCGGCGGCATGCACCACGCCATGCCCGCGGCCGCCGCCGGCTTCTGCGTCTACAACGACGCCGCGGTGGCCATCAGCTGGTTGCTCGACAACGGGTACGACCGCATCGCCTACGTGGACATCGACGTCCACCACGGGGACGGTGTCCAGGCCGCCTTCTACGAGGATCCGCGTGTGCTGACCATGTCCCTGCACCAGCACCCGGCGACCCTGTGGCCGTCGACGGGCTGGGCATCGGAGACGGGGGTGGGCCGCGCGGAGGGGACCGCGGTCAACCTGGCGTTCCTGCCGGCGGTCACCGACGGGCTGTGGATGCGCGGGTTCCACGCGGTCGTTCCCGGGGTCCTGCGGGCCTTCGAGCCACAGATCATCGTCATGCAGGCCGGATGCGACTCGCACCGCGAGGACCCGCTCGCCGACCTGTCCCTCACGGTCGACGGGCACCGCGAGTCCTACCTCCGACTCATCGCACTGGCGGACGAGCTCTGCGAGGGGCGGATCATCGCCATCGGCGGTGGGGGCTACGAGCTGGTCCGGGTGGTCCCGCGATCGTGGACCCATCTCATCGCCGCCGTCCTCGGCGTCCCCGTGGATCCGGGGACCCGGGTACCGGAGGAGTGGAAGGCCATGGCCGCCCGGTTCACCGTTCCGGACAGGGTCCCGCAGACGATGAGTGACGGCGGAGATCCCGCGCACACGCCCTGGGAGCCCGCCGGTGCCGATCGTGGGGGAGAGGTGGACCGGACACTGGCCCGACTCGACCAGTCGATCCTCGACACCCGCCGCTCGGTGTACCCCCTGCTCGGACTCGACCCGGACGATCCCCGGGACTGACCGCACCACCCCCGCGTCGCGGGTGCCCACCATTCACAACAGTTGTCTCATGGAGGACCACGATGGCCAACCCCGGTGACGGAACGACCGACGGCGGCGCCCCCGAGGGTGACGCGCCGGTCGTCAACCCGCCAGAACACGCCTCCACCGACACGGCGGTCGACGACTATCCGGAGGGCTATCCACACGAGTGGGCGGCGGATGTCCTGGGTTCCGACGGCCGGGCGGTGCGGATCCGGCCGGTCCTGCCCAACGACTCCGAGAAGATCACCCGCTTCCACGCCAGCCTCTCCGAGCGGACCCGCTACCTGCGCTACTTCGGCTCCCACGACGTCCTGTCGGCCAAGGAACTGCAGCGGATGACCAACGTCGACTACCGCGACCGGATGGCGTTCGTCGCGGAACTGGGCGCGGAGATCATCGGGATGGCGATCTACGAGAGGCTCCCGGACTCGACGTTCGCGGAGGTGGCGTTCACCATCTCGGACCAGCACCAGGGCCGGGGGCTCGGATCGATCTTCCTCGAGCATCTCGCGGGGTCCGCCGCCGAGTGCGGGATCGACCACTTCGAGGCGGAGGTGCTCTCGGAGAACCGGTCGATGATCCAGGTGTTCCGTCGGGCGGGGTACGAGATCTCGCGCTCCTTCGATGGATCAACCCTGCATCTCGAGTTCGCGATCGACCCCACCGAGGCGTTGACCAACGTCCGTAACGCCCGCGAGACCGCGGCCGAGGCGCGCAGCCTCGCGAGGGTCCTGACCCCCGCCTCGGTGGCGGTCATCGGCGCCTCCGACCAGGTCGGCAAGATCGGCCACACGGTCCTGCGCAACCTCATCGGGAACGGGTTCTCCGGCCCGGTGTACCCGGTCAACTCCGATGCGACCTCCGTGCAGTCGGTCCGTGCCTACGCCAGCGTCCGCGACATCCCCGACCCGGTCGACCTGGCCGTGGTGGCGGTTCCGGCCGCGTCCATGTCCGAGGTGCTCGACGACTGCCTGTCCAAGGGGGTCTCGACCCTCGTCGTGATCTCGGCCGGGTTCTCCGACGTCGGCAGCGCCGGAGTGGTGTCCGAACGTCGCCTGGTGAGCGAGGCCCGCGCCCACGGGATGCGGGTGGTGGGGCCCAACGCCCTCGGGGTGATCAACACCTCCCCCGACGTCCAGCTCAACGCCACCCTCGCCGAGGTGGTCCCGGGGCCGGGTCGGGCCGGGTTCTTCTGTCAGTCGGGTGCCCTGGGGATCACGATCCTCGCCGCCGCCGCCCGCCGGGGTCTGGGACTGTCGACATTCGTCTCCGCGGGGAACCGTGCGGACGTCTCCGGCAACGATCTGCTCCAGTACTGGGATACCGACACCGGGACCGAGGTGGTCCTGCTCTACCTCGAGAGTTTCGGCAACGCCCGCAAGTTCTCGCGGATCGCGCGCCGCGTGGCCCGCAACAAGCCGGTGGTGGTGGTGCGCCGGGCCGTCGACGACCTGGAATCGGGAGTGCAGGGTCTGACCGCCTCGGCCATCCGCGGACTGTTCCGCGACTCCGGGCTCATCCAGGTGGACTCCATCACCGACATGTTCGACACGGCGACGTTGCTCGCCTATCAGCCGTTGCCGGCGGGCGGCCGTCTGGCGATCGTCGGGAACTCGACCGCCGTCGGCCGACTGGGCGGGGACTCCGCGCGGTTGCAGGGATTCACCGTGGCGCACTCGGTCGACCTGGGCGCGGGAGCGCTACCCGAGGACTTCCGGGCCGCGATCGCCGACGTGGTGGCCCGCGACGAGGTGGACTCGGTGCTGACGGTGTTCGTGCCACCGGTGGCCACCGAGCCCGATGCCTACGCCGAGGCCATCCGTGCCGCGGCGGCCGACAGTTCCAAGCCGGTGGTGAGTACCTTCCTCGCCGGCGAGGGACTGCCCGAGGGGCTCACCATCACCGACGAGTCCGGCGTGGCCTCGCGGGGTTCCATCCCGTCGTACCCGTACCCCGAGCGTGCGGTGTCGGCGCTGGTGCGC
>NZ_JAALEC010000680.1:0-539 GCF_014145205.1 Dietzia sp. DQ11-44 | reverse complement strand
TCCCCGCCGCTACGCCGAGTGGCTGGACCAGCCCGCGGAGGAGCCGGCCGAGTACGACGACATCGACCGCGCCCGCGCGCGGGATCTCGTCGATTCTCTGTGTCACTCGAACGCCGGGAACGAGTCGTTCGAACTCACCCAGGGGCAGGTCCGGAGTCTGCTGGAGTGCTACGGGGTGGGGATCGTCGACTACCGTGTGGCGGTCGGGGTGGAGCAGGCGGCCATGGCGGCCGAGGAGCTCGGGTACCCGGTGGCGGTCAAGGCGATGGGGGAGAAGTGGCGGACCCGGAGTGACCAGTCCGGGGTCCGCCTGGACCTGACCGACGCGGGGGCCGTGCGTCACGCGTTCGACGACCTCAAGGCGACCACCGGTTCCCGGGCACTCCACGTCCAGAAGATGGCCACCAAGGGGGTCGCGGTGACGATCCGGGTGGCGGACCACCCGATCTTCGGCTCGCTCATCTCCTTCGGCCTGTCCGGGATGCTCTCGGACCTCCTCGCCGATCGCGCGTTCAGCACCCTGCCGATCTCCCCCTCGG
>NZ_JAALEC010000679.1:0-1790 GCF_014145205.1 Dietzia sp. DQ11-44 | reverse complement strand
GCTCGGTGCCACCGCTGCCGGTGGTGCTCTCGCCCTCGTCGTCGACGGACTCCGCCTCGTACCAGGGGCCCCACGAGCCGTCCGGGTTCTTGGCGCGCAGGGCCGCGACGGCCTGCGGGTTGTAGCCCTTCCACGTGACGCCGACCATCGAGAACGGGGTCTCGGAGGTGACCTCCTTGACCGGGGCGGAGCCCACCGCGATGTCGGTGTCCACGCCTGCCGCGGCGGGTGCGTCGGACAGGGAGACCTCGGCCGTCCCGGTGGGGACGGCGGCGCCCGCGGTGGCGGCGATGTCGTCTCCGGACTCGACCAGGTGGTCCGCCCCGTACACGGCGAGGGGCGTGACGACGGACGCCGCGACCGCCACCGCGAGGGCGAGGGTCCTGCGTCGACCGCTGACGTTCAGGGGGCGGCGTCGTGTTCTCAAGGGCTTCTCCAGATCAGGTCTGTGTCTCGCGGATCCCGCTGCGGAACACTTCTTCCCGGCGGCCGCGAGCGCTGCGACCACTGGGACGAATGTGACGAACGTGGTCAATGGTAGCTAAGAAACGCGTGAAACCAAGTGGTACGGAAGTGAATTTTGGGGTCACAACCGTGTAGTTTCGAACCGATGTACGACGACGGGGCCGCCCGACGCGCGGACTGAGCAGCGGCACCGCGCACGGGTGGGGCCCTCCTCGTCGTCGTCACCTGGTGTGGCACCGGACCCCTCCGCCCACCCGCCCGATACCCTTGGACCCGGACCCGCGCCGGCCGGCGCGTGGACACGCCGGGCGCGGCGCCCGATCAGGCGCGGCGACCCGGCGACGGACTACGGGAAGGCTCGAAGTGATGGCAGGCGATCGGCAGTGGGGGACCTATGACCTCATCGTGGTGGGGTCCGGTTTCTTCGGCCTGACGGTCGCCGAGCGGGCCGCGGCCGAGCTCGGCAAGCGCGTGCTGGTGCTCGACCGGCGTCACCACATCGGCGGCAACGCCTACTCCGAGCCCGAGCCCGAGACCGGGATCGAGATCCACAAGTACGGCGCGCACCTGTTCCACACCTCCAACGAGCGGGTGTGGGAGTACGTCAACCGTTTCACCGACTTCACCGGCTACCAGCACCGCGTGTTCGCGATGCACAAGGGCACGGCGTACCAGTTCCCCATGGGGTTGGGCCTGATCAACCAGTTCTTCGGGCGCTACTACTCGCCCGACGAGGCGCGGGAGCTCATCGCCGAGCAGGCCGCGGAGTTCTCGGCCGAGGACGCGGCCAACTTCGAGGAGAAGGCCATCTCGCTGATCGGGCGGCCGCTCTACGAGGCGTTCATCAGGGACTACACCGCCAAGCAGTGGCAGACCGACCCCAAGAACCTGCCCGCCGGCAACATCACCCGCCTGCCCGTGCGCTACACGTTCGACAACCGCTACTTCAACGACACCCACGAGGGCCTGCCCGTCGACGGCTATACCGCGTGGCTGGAGAACATGGCCGCCGACGAGAAGATCGACGTGGTCCTGGACACCGACTGGTTCGACGTCCGCGAGGGCGTCCGCGCGGCGAGCCCGGACGCGCCCGTGGTCTACACCGGCCCGCTGGACCGGTACTTCGACTACGCCGAGGGCGAGCTCGGGTGGCGCACCCTGGACTTCGAGACCGAGGTCCTGCCCACCGGCGACTTCCAGGGCACCCCGGTGATGAACTACAACGACGCGGAGTTCGACTACACGCGCATCCACGAGTTCCGCCACTTCCACCCCGAGCGGACGAACTACCCCACGGACAAGACCGTCATCATGCGCGAGTACAG
>NZ_JAALEC010000678.1:0-252 GCF_014145205.1 Dietzia sp. DQ11-44 | reverse complement strand
TGAGCCGTACTACCCGATCAACGAGTCCACCGACCGCGAGCGGCTGGCCCTCTACCGCGACCGCGCCAAGGCCGAGACCGCGGCGAACCGCGTGATCTTCGGCGGCCGGCTGGGCACGTACCAGTACCTGGACATGCACATGGCGATCGCGTCGGCGCTGACGATGTTCGACAACACCCTCGCCCCGCACCTGCGGGACGGGACGCCGCTCGCCGACTGAGGCCCGGCCGGCCCGGCCGCGGCGGGTCGGCC
>NZ_JAALEC010000677.1:0-1057 GCF_014145205.1 Dietzia sp. DQ11-44 | reverse complement strand
CCAGACGGCCAGTGGCAGCAGGAGCGCCAGGGTCACCGCGAGCCACACGATGCGCTGGGCCGAGGCACCGGAGAGCGAGCCGACGGTCCAGACCGCGGCCTCCTGCGCTCCCGCCAGAGGGAGGCGCGCGATGAGCTGGGTCACCACGGCGGTTCCCAGTGCGGCCACCGCCACGCCGCCGAGCAGGAATCGTTGGCCGACGATCCCGGTGTGACGCCCCGCGGAGGCGCTCAGGACGAGGGCTAGCGCCACCGCTGATCCGAGGAGCGCCGCGGGGATGATCGCCACCCCGCGCAGCCCCCAGAACGCCATCCCGGCGACGGCCCCCGCGGATGCCCCGTGGGAGATGCCCAGGATGTCGGGGCTGGCCAGTGGGTTGCCCAGGACGCGACGGAACAGGGCTCCGGAGGCGCCGAACGCCAGCCCCGCCAGTGCGCCCAACACCGCGCGGGGAAGCTTGTCCTCCATCACCACGAAGGTCGCGCCGGGAATGGTCGCCCCTCCGAGGATGGCGAGGAAGTCGGGGATGGTCACCGTGTACCGACCCAGGAGGACGCGGACGGCCATGGCCGCCACGAGGGCGGCGACGAGCGCGAGCACAAGGAGCAGGGCTCGTCTCCGGCGACCGGCGGCGAGTGTCCGGACGAGCTCGTCCGTCTCCACCCGGTCGGCGGGTCGGTCGAGGACTGCGGTGCTCACGAGGCGCCCACCCCCCGGTTCATCCGCAGCATGGCGATCAGGAACGGCACGCCCATCGCCACCGTCATCACACCGACGGCGATCTCACCCGGCGGGGCGAGGACACGCCCCACGGTGTCGGCGAGGAGCAGGACGACGGGGCCCACGATCACGGACAACCCCAGGACCACCCTGTTGCCGACCCCGACGAGCCGGCGCAGCAGATGGGGGACGAGGAGCCCAAGGAACGCGATCGGGCCGGCCAGCGCGGTGGCGACCCCGGACAGGATCACCACTCCACCCAGGACGACCGCCCGGCCGGCCACCGGGCCGACCCCGAGCCCGCGCGCCAGGTCGTCGCCCAGCGCGAGTGCGTCGA
>NZ_JAALEC010000676.1:0-1180 GCF_014145205.1 Dietzia sp. DQ11-44 | reverse complement strand
CGCGAGCCGGTCCCGGGCGGCCCGACGGTTCTGCCGCTGGGACCGGTGCTCCGACGCCGCGATGGTGAGCACGGTGCCGGCGAGTGACGGGGCGAGTCGGCCGAGCGCACGGGTGCGTTGGACGTCGCTCAGCGCCGTGGTGCTGGCCAGGTCCAGGCTCAACTGCACGCGGGAGTCCGCGGTGTTGACGCCCTGCCCGCCAGGCCCCGAGGAGCGCGAGAACTGCTCGAGGAGTTCTCCCGCGGGCACGCGGAGGCCGTCGGGGATGCCCGGGCCGGGCGCCACTCTCAGGTCGTCCATGGCGCCCAGTCTGCCCTCGCGGCCCCACGCCGGTCCGCTCCACCGCACGGGTGGGGTCGTCCGAGGAGTGTCAGCCGGTTCAGGCAGGACGGGCCGGGATAACGGATATCTTCACTCGGGGGCGGCCCGCGCCGTCGGTGCGACGACCTGAGCCCACCGCGAGGGGATGACGATGAGCGAGATGGGTGACGATCGGTCCGGTCGGACCAGGCGGGTCGTCGGGATCGTCCTGGCGATGGTGTCGATCGCCGCGGGTTCGGTGTTGATCCTCGCCCACCTCGCCCTCCCGGAGATCGTCAGGCTGGCGGGTGCCGGCCTCGTCGTCGTCGGACTGGCGACGGTGCTCGGCGTCGACGGCGCCGGACACTCGCGGTGGTGGGCGCGGATCCTCACCGGCGTCGCCACGGTCGCGGCCGGGATCGTGGTGCTGGTCTGGCAGTCGGCGAGTATCCGCAGTCTGTTGTGGGTCATGGTCACCGCGTTGATCGTGCACGGTGTCCACACGATCGTGGCGGCGATCCGCAGCGAGACCGACCGCCGGGTGGCGGGGGTGTTCAGCGGTGCCGCCGCGGTTCTGTTGGGTCTGTTGTGCCTGGTCTGGCCGGTTGTGGCCATCGAGCTGATCACGTTCGGCGTGGGCGCGTGGTTGGTGTTCGTGGGACTCCGCGGGCTCCTGGACCCGGTCCTCCACCGCCGCCGGGAACGCGCCGCAGCGCGGGCCGGATCGGGACGTCTCCGCAGCTGGGGGCGGACCGTCCTCGCGGTGACGGTGTTCCTGCTGGTGGCCGCACTCGCCGTCGGCAGCGCCCTGCTGCTGCGCGGTGACGACCGCCCAGCGCCCGATGACTTCTACACCTCCACCGAACCGCTGCCCGCCGAG
>NZ_JAALEC010000675.1:0-2975 GCF_014145205.1 Dietzia sp. DQ11-44 | reverse complement strand
TCGGCTCGTGCGCGGCCTCATGCCGGTGCTCGTGGAGACCGGCGACGGCCTGGTGGTGACCATCACCTCGATCGCCGCGCTGGAGTCCTACGACAAGGGCAGCGGCTACACCACCGCCAAGCACGCGCAGGCCGTGCTGCACCGGACGCTGCGCGGGGAGCACCTGGGCCAACCCGTGCGGTTCACCGAGATCGCGCCCGGCATGGTGGAGACCGAGTTCTCGCTCGTGCGGTTCGACGGCGACGACGACAAGGCCGGCGCCGTCTACCAGGGATTGACCCCCATGGTCGCACGCGACATCGCCGAGATCGTGGGGTTCGTGGCGAGCCGGCCGTCGCACGTCAACCTGGACCAGATCGTGGTCAAGCCGCGGGACCAGCACTCGGCCATGCGGGCGCACCGGCGCTGAGTGGTACGGTCCCGCGGTCCCGCGGTGGCGCGGTGGCGCGGTGGCGCGGGACCCCGTTGGCAGGTCCCGCCGACAAGGCCAGGCTTACCGATGTTCGGTTAGCCTTACTGACCTGGTAAAACGCTGTGGCCAGCCCTACTCTGGGAGCCCTGGGGCGCAACATGCCCCGGGCGAGTCTCGACGTCCGTCGAGGTCCCCGAGAGGAAGGGTGCCATGATCATGGCCAAGAAGTCTTCGTCGTTCACCGAACTCCTGTCCGCGCAGGTCGGCCACGAGTTCGCCGCGAGCCAGCAGTACATCGCGATCGCCGTGTGGGCCGACGCCAAGGATCTGCCCCAGCTCGCCGGACGCTTCTACCAGCACAGCCTCGGCGAGCGGAACCACGCCATGATGATGGTCCAGTACATGCTCGACCGCGACATCCCGGTGACCATCCCGGCCGTGCCCGGCCCGCAGGCCGAGTTCGACGGCCCCGTCGCCGCCCTGCGCTACGCGCTCGAGCAGGAGAAGCAGGTCACCCGTCAGATCGAGTCGATGTTCCAGGCGGCCCGCGCCGAGTCCGACCCGCTGGGTGAGCAGTTCATGCTGTGGTTCCTGCGTGAGCAGGTCGAGGAGGTCGCCAACATGAGCACCCTGGTGGCGATCGCCGAGCGCGCGGACAACGACTGGTTCCGCATCGAGGAATACCTCGCACGCGAGACCGACACCTCCACCAACACCGGCACCCCGCCCGCGGTGGCCGGCGGCGCCGTCTGACCGGACATCCCGGATCCGGCGAGCGGGCTCGGCCGGTACGGGCGGGGCTGGTGTTGGCGGGGCGGGCGCGGGCGGGTCAGGCGCAGCTGTACTCCACGTAGCTCACCCCGCTGTCGAACCCGATCCGCCGGTGCGTGACCAGGGACCGCGCACCGGTGGACCCGGCGATCAGCGGTCGCCCCCGGCCGATCACCACCGGGTTGACCTTGAGCCGGAACTCGTCGATCTCGTCCACCAACGCCGCTGCCAGCTCCCCGCCACCGCAGAGCCAGATGTCGAGCGGGGAGCTCTCCGCCTTGAGTCGTCGGACCAGTGTCACGGGGTCCTCGTCCGACGCCGTGAGGCCCGTCTCCGCCGGCAGATCACCCGGCCGATGGGTCACCACGTACTGGCGCAGGTGCGGGTAGCCGCTGGCCAGCCCCTCGTCGACAGCGACTTGATGGGTGGACCGGCCCAGCAGAACCGTGTCGAACACCCATGGGGCGGTCCCCGCGAGCCCGATCGCGCCGCGGATGTGACCGGGGATCGTCTCCGGATAGTGCTCGACGAGCCAGGCCATGTGGTCGCCCTCGAGCGGAAAGAAGTCCGTCCGTCCGTCGGGGTCCGCGATGAACCCGTCGGCGGTGACGGCGATGTAGTAGATGAGCTTGCGCATGGGTGAGTCCCTTCGTGGTCTGTGATCAGGGGAAATGGAGCGGGTCAGCCGAGCCGGATCACGTCGTCCACCCCCACCCGGGCACAGAAGCCGTCGTCGTGGCTCACCAGGACCAGGGCCCCGCGCCACCGCGCGAGAGCGTCGGCGAGCACCTCCACGCCGGCGAGGTCGAGGTTGTTGGTGGGCTCGTCCAGGATCAGCAACTGCGGAACCGGCCGCGCGAACAACCTCGCCGCCAACGCCGCGCGCAGACGTTCGCCACCGGAGAGCTCGGCGAGGCGGCGGAACCCGGCGTCCCCCGTGAACAACATCCGCGCGGCGTGGGCGTGGACCTGCTCGGGATCGGCCTCAGGGCGCACCGCCCGGATCGCGTCCACCACCGACCTGTCGGGATGCTCGACCCGCAGATCCTGCGGCAGCAGAGCCCAGGGCACGTGCGCCGCCTCGTCGTCACCAGCTCCGGCGGACCCGTCTCCGAACAGGCGCCGGAGCAGCGTGGTCTTGCCGCTGCCGTTGGGGCCGGCGAGCCGTATCCGCGCAGGCCCGGTCAGGTGGATGCGACCGGCGACCGGATCGAGGGTGTCAATCACGCTCCGCCCGGCCGGCAGCCCCGGGTCGGGCATCGGGATCCGCAACACCTCCTCTCGGCGGACGGCGGCGTCGGCGTCCTGCATCCGCGCGCGCGCCTGCTCGACTCCCTGCTCGTGGACCGCGCGTAGTCTGCCCGCGGATTCCTGGGCGGACCTGCGCCGTGCGTTCATGAGTATCTTGGGCATCCCGCCGGCGGCCTGCACGCGACGCCCATGCGCGAGTCTGCGGCTCGCCTTCTCCGTCCCCTCGACCCTGTCCCGCTTCTCCGCGCGCAGCTCGTTGCGGGCACCCGCCAGCGACTGCACCGCAGCCGATTGCTCGGAGTCGACGACCTCCCGGTACAGCGAGTACGGCCCCCCGAACAGTCGACATCGTCCGGACCGCAGCTCCACCGTGGCATCGGCCCGTTCGAGCAGTTCCAGGTCGTGGCTCACCGCCACAGCGATCCGCCGCCCTGCGGAGACGAACCCCTCGAGCGCCGCGAACAACCTGGCCCGGGCCGGTCGGTCGAGGTTGTTGGTCGGCTCGTCGAGAAGCAGCACCTTCGGCTGCCCCAGGAGTCGA
>NZ_JAALEC010000674.1:0-859 GCF_014145205.1 Dietzia sp. DQ11-44 | reverse complement strand
TCCCGCCTCGATCCGATGCAGCGCCGCGAGCTGCGGGCCTATCCCGAGTTCGTCGGCGAGGGTGCGGCCGGGCGAGGCGTCGACGAGCAGCTGCGGCAGGTATGCGACCGCGGGCGGGCGGGCGGGCTCGCCGTCGACGGAGATCGACCCGGCGGACAGCGGCAGCTCCCCGGCGATCACGCGCAGCAGCGTGGACTTGCCGGCGCCGTTGCGGCCGACCAGTGAGGTCAGACCGGGGCGCACCGTGAGGTCGAGCCCGGTGAAGAGTGTGGTGTCGTCGGGGAACGCGTAGGCGACGTCCGACAGGACGAGGGAAGACATGAGTGCTCCAGGGAGGTGGCGGGTGGGCCGGGTCTCACCTGGGGTCGAGCACTGTCCTGTGGCTCCTCGTGTCGAGTTCTCGGCTGGCGCCCCTCGCGCCCGCAGGTCTCCCCGCGGTCACGCCGTGCGCCTGCCGACTTCCGCTGTGCACAGTACGCCGGGGGGCCACCGCGGGCAAGGGCTGCACGCGAGGCACGAGAGCACGCGAGGTCCCGTCTGGTCGAGGCTACTGCGGCGATTCCGCCGATTCACCGCAGTAGGCACGACCAGAACGCCGTGCCTGCGGCGGGCGGGCGCGTCACATGAACGCGCTGGGCGGGAGGCCTTCGCGGCTGGTCATCGGCAGCTCCTTCTCGAGCTTCTCCATGAAGAAGTGCGACTGCACCGCGGTCCAGATGTTGTTGGTGAGCCAGTAGATACCGATCGCGATGGGGAAGTTGAAGAAGTACGCGCCCACGATCGGGAAGAAGGGGAACAGGTACATCATGATCTTCATCGACTGGTTCATCGACTCGGTCATGGACTCGGCGATCGACTG
>NZ_JAALEC010000068.1:0-5093 GCF_014145205.1 Dietzia sp. DQ11-44 | reverse complement strand
CAGGCGGAAGCGGTCGAGCACGGGCAGCGCCGCCTGGGGACCCGTGCGGGGGTCGACCGGCCCGCGAGCGATCCGGTCGGTGGGGTCGGCAGCCGGGGCGCCGGAAACGCCGGCGTCGGAAGCGGGATCAGCCATCAGCGGGTGCCTTTCCGGGAATCGAGGATCGAGTGGCCGTACTCCACCAGTTCGCGGATCTGCGGGCCGATGTCACCGAAGTCCTGTCCGGCCATGTCCCCGGCCTCGGAGCGGGTGGCCACACCCTGGGCGATCGCCGCGAACTTGAACGTCGCGAACGCCAGGTACCAGGGCATGTGTGCGGGATCCGTGCCGGTCGCGGAGCAGTACCTGTCCAGCAACCGCTGCGGACCGGGCCACCCGGGGCCCGTGGTCAGACTCGGGATGAGCGGGACCTCGGGTCCGTCGGGATCGCCCCAGTACAGAACGGTCTGGGCGAGGTCGGCCACCGGATCGCCGAGGGTCGACAGTTCCCAGTCGAGGATCGCCTTGATCCGTCCCGGATCGTCGGCGTCGACCACACAGTTGTCCATGCGGTAGTCACCGTGGATGATCCGCGACGACGGCGAGGTGGGCAGGTCCCGGCCGAGTCGCGCGGCCAGCTCGGGGAGGCGGTCCGCGCGGACGCTCGCGCTCGCCTTCTCGGACTGTCCCAGCCACCGGCGTAGCTGGCGCTCCAGATAACCCTCCGGCCGCCCCAGATCCCCCAGGCCGACGGCGTCCTGATCCACTGCGTGGAGAGCGACCATCGCGTCGATCTGCGCGTCCGCCATGGCCGCCTTGTCGTCGTCGGACTCGGCGTAGCCCGGCGGCAGTTCGTCGCGGATCACGTGACCGACGACCTTCTCCATCACGTAGTACGGGACACCGAGGTCCTCGCCGGTGGTCTCGTTGAGCACGATCCCGGCCACCGGGACGTCCGTCGACGCCAGCCCCAGCTGGATGCGCGCCTCGCGCCCCATGTCGTGGGCGCTCGGGAGGAGCTCACCCGTGGGCGGCCGACGCAGGATGAGCTCGCCGGCGTCCGAGCGGAGCGTGAACGTGAGGTTGGACTTGCCCCCCGCGATCAGCTCGGCGGAGAAGTCCGTCCAGGCCGCCTCGCCCGTGGCCTCGGCGATCTTGGGGCCCACGACGTCGGGGCGGAGGAGTCGGTCGACCGCCGGGCCGGCGGACGATTCTGGTGGAGTGGTCATGGGGTGATCCTCGCGGTTGATGGGCGGCCGGATGACCGGAACGGGCACGGACTAGTCGTGGCCGACCGTGTGCAGGTCGTTGCCGCGGGTCTCCTTCATGATCGCCGTCGCGATGATGGTGCAGACGCAGAGCACGATGATGTAGGCGCTGATCATCCAGTACACGTCCCACTCGATGAACTGCGCGTTGAGGTACGGTGCGCTGCCGCCGAAGACCGCGACGGACAGGGAGTAGGCGAAACCGATGCCCGCCGTGCGCATCTTGGTGGGGAACGCCTCGGACATGAACGACGACAGGATGGAACCGGCGGCGGCGACCAGGGTCATGGCGATCAGCGAGGTGAGGAACAGGGTCCACGGTCGGTCGTCGATCATGCCCATCAGGAACGGGGTGGTGACGATGGTGCCGACAGCGAAGATGAAGATCACCGGGCGCCGGCCGATCTTGTCCGACAGCAGGCCCCACAGCGGGAGCGTGCACAGGGCGACCAGCTGGCTGCCGAAGATCATCCAGAAGGCGGCGCCCGCATCCATGTCGCGTTGGGTGATCGCGAAGGTGGAGGCGTACGAGCTCCAGGTGTAGTGGGCGACGGTGACGCCGGAGACCATGGTCACGACCAGCGCGATGGCACGGGCAAGACGGCCCCTGGAGAAGGTGACCACCGGGGAGGTCGGGTCGGCTGCGGCCGCCTCGGCGGCCTTGTCGAAGACGTCGGACTCCTCCATACCGGCCCGCAGGTACAGCACGAACAGGGCGAACACGGCACCGAGCAGGAACGGGATGCGCCAGCCCCACTCGCCGACGGCGGACTCGGACAGCACGGCGGTGATGGTGCCGCCCACGCCGTAGGCGATCACGGTGCCGCCCATGATGGCGACGAAGACCAGGCTCCCCCACATCCCGCGACGGTGGGGCGGCGCGATCTCGGCGACGTAGCTGTACGCGGTCGCGGACTCACCACCGTGCGCGAAGCCCTGGACGATCCGGCACAGCAGGAGCAGCACGGAGGCGAAGACACCCAGGGTCTCGTAGCTCGGCAGCAGTCCGATCAGCAGGCTCGCGCCCGCCATCATGAGCATGGTGGTGATGAGGACCCACTTGCGGCCCTTGACGTCGGCGATCCGGCCGAAGACGATCCCGCCGAGCGGCCGGACGAGGAAGCCCACGGCGAAGACGGCGAAGGTCGCCAGCAGGGCCGAGACCGGGTTCTCGTTGTTGAACATCGCCGCCGCGATGAACGGGGCGAACACCGCGTAAGCGGTCCATTCGTACCACTCGAACAGCTGCCCGGTGGTGCTGGCCGCGAGCGACCTCTTGGCGTTCCTGTTGCCCTCGGCGGACTGCGTCGGGGTGACCTCCGAGGGGAGGTCGGGGCGGATGCTGGCCTCGGCCATGTCATCTCCTTCGGGTCGGGTGAGGGGTCTGGGGAATCAGGAGGGGGTGTGCTCGTCGCGGAGTTCGCGGCGACGGATCTTGCCGGTCTGGGTCTTGGGCAGCTCGCCGACCACGTGGACCTCGGCGGGCCTCTTGTAGGCGGCGAGTCTGGAGGCGGCGAAGGCGACCAACTCCTCCCCGGTGGCGGTGCGGCCCGCCTTGAGGGAGACGAACGCGACCACCTTCTCGCCGCGGTACTCGTCCGGCAGGCCCACGACCGCGGCCTCGAAGACCGCGTCGTGCTCGTACAGGACGTCCTCGACCTCGCGGGGCCAGACCTTGTACCCGGAGGCGTTGATCTGGTCCTTGAGCCTGTCGACGAGGTAGACCCAGCCGGCGGAGTCCATGACGGCGACATCACCGGTGTGCAGCCGGCCGCCGGGCATCGCCCCGGCGGTGGCCGCGGCGTTGCGCCAGTACCCGGACACGATCTGGGGTCCGCTGAGGACGAGCTCGCCCTGCTGCCCCGGCGGGACGGGTCGATCGTCGACGCCCACCACGCTCGCGTCGACCCCCGGGAGTGGGACCCCGACGGAGAGCGTCCCGCTGGCCTCGTCCACGGGGGCGCGGAGTCCGGGCGGGACGGCGACGACCCCCGAGGTCGTCTCGGTCATCCCGTAGGCGTTGTGGATGTAGTGGCCGAACCGCTCCCGGAACCGCTCGACCGTCGACGGCGGGATCGGTGCTCCCCCGCTGTAGAGCGTCTTGACGGACCCGAAGTGCTCCGGGCCGGCCTCGTCCAGACGCATGAGCGCGTTGAAGGCCGTGATGGACCCGATCGTGTAGGTGACCCGGTGTTCGCGGAAGGCGTCCAGGACGACCTCGGGCCGGAAGCGCCCGGCGAAGACCAAGGCGGTGTCCCCCAGCAGGCCGAGGGTCGCGTTGATGACGGCACCGGTGATGTGGAACAGCGGCGCTATGGCCAACACCACGTCTCCCGGCACGATGCCGACGAAGTCGGCGAAACTCCGGGCCACGGCCACCACGTTCGCGTGCGAGTTCATCGCACCCTTCGGGGGACCGGTGGTCCCCGAGGTGTAGGTCAGCAGCGCGAGGTCGTCCGGTGACACCGTGACGGGAGCCGGGGTCCGACCCGAGAAGTCGGAGATGAGCCGCACGAGATCGCCGTCCTCCGACGGCACTCCCGGGTCCGTTCCGCCGAATACCCGGGGGTCGTTCCTGGTCTGGAGGTCCCGCTCGCTGGTGCTCAGGATCCACCGGGCGTCGGTGCCCTCCACGCTCTCGCGGATCGCGGCGACGTCCCGGTCGGTGGCGATGATCCCCACCGCGCCGGAGTCCTCGACGGGCAACCGGAGCTCGCGACCGAAGTACATCGGGTTGAGGACCACGGCGGCGGCGCCGATCTTCCACAGGGCGAGCAGCGCCAGCGCGTACTGCGGGATGTTCTGCAGGTGGATGCCGACGCGGTCGCCGCCCCGCACCCCTCGATCCTGCAGCGCCGCGCCGAGGGCGTCCGACATGCGGTCGACCTCACGCGCCGAGAGGAGGGTGTCGAAGTACGCGACCGCGGTCCGGTCCGGACTCGTCGCGACCCGGTCGCGCCAGGCGTCGACCAGCGTCGCCCGCCGCCCCGCGAGGCCCTCGTCGAGACCCGGACGGTACAACTCCCGCCACGGGCGCGGGTTCGGTCCGTTCATCATCGCCCTCCGCTCCGTCGGCCCGACCGAGCGATCGCTCGGTCCGATGTAGTGTTACCCACACCACATCACGTGTCAAGTGATCGACAGCTAGGGTTTTTCGATGACCGAGGAGAGTCCACCGATGAGCGACTGGCGAGAATTCGGGCCCGACACCCTGTCGCCCCCGTTACGTGCCGCGTTGGTCGTCTTCGCGCGACACGGGTACCACGGCGCCTCGATCAGGATGATCGCCGAAGAGGCCGGACTGTCCGTTCCGGGCCTCTACCACCACTATCGCTCGAAACAGGCGATCCTCGCGGCCGTGGTGGACACGGCGATGGCGGAGATGCTCGAGCACACCGGCGCGGCCGTGGAGGACGCCGGGAACCACCCGGTCGCCCGCTTCGAGAACCTCGTGGAGTGCCTCGCCCGCTTCCACATGGCCAGGCGGGACCAGGCGTTCGTGGCCTCCACGGAGATGCGGAGCATGGACCCGGGCGTCCGCGCCCACCACATCGCCCAGCGCGACTCCCAGCAGGCGATGCTCGAGGAGGCCATCCGGGCCGGCGTCGACTCGGGGGACTTCGCCTGTGAGCACCCCGAGGACGCGGCCCGCGCGATCTCGTCGCTGTGCGTGTCGATCTCCTCCTGGTACCGCCCCGACGGCCCGCTGACGAGAGACGACGTGGTGGCACGACACCTGTACTTCGCCCGCGGCATGGTGGGCGCGGCCCGGGCCGGCGGCGTCGCCGACCCGTCACCGTCCCCGAGTTGACCGGCCCTTCCCCCGCGGCGCCTGCTGCCGGCCAC
>NZ_JAALEC010000673.1:0-1086 GCF_014145205.1 Dietzia sp. DQ11-44 | reverse complement strand
TCCCGCCGCACCGGCTCCCGCAGCGGCGCCGGTGGTGGCGGGCGCGGGGGCTGCGGGCTTCTCGCCGTCGACCTCGAGCACCTCCCCGTCGACGACCGGGCCGCCCGCCTTCTCCTCGGCGTCGACCTGCGCGATCGCGTCCTGCTCGGCCGCCTTGGCCGCCTTCTGTCGGCGGAACGAGTTCCACATGTTGATGAAGGTGGCGATGCCGGCCAGCACGAACAACGGCACGGCCAGCATGAGGATGTCCTCGCGCACGAGCCCGGGGTGCAGGGAGTCCATGACGTCCTGCGGCATCCGGATGTACGAGGCCAGCGGGACCCCGAAGATCTCGGCGTTGAGGAAGGAGGCGACCTGATCGGGGCCGAATGCCCCATTGGTCATGGTCGAGGCCTCTTCGATCGACACCCCACGCGGCGAGAAGTTGAGAAGCACGTAGTACAGACCCAGGAACACCGGGATCTGCACGAGCAGCGGCAGACACCCGGCGGCGGGATTGACCCCGGCATCCGCGTACAGGGCCTGCATCTCCTTGGCCTGCTCCTGGCGGTCCTCGGGGGTCTTGCGGTCCTTGTACTTGTTCTGCAGCTCCTTCATCTTGGGAGCGATCTGCGCCATCTTGCGCATGGAGTACTGCTGCCGGTACATCGACCGCATGAGCAGCAACCGCACTGTCACCACCAGCAACAGCACGGACCCCACCCAGGCCACTCCGGAACCGGGGTCCACGACGAAGCTCAGCACCCAGTGCCAGAACTTCATGACGAGCGACACCGGATACGCGAAGAGGTCCACGGGCGAATCTCCAGATGGGACGGTGGCGCCGGAGCGGGCGCGCGGGGTGGGGCGGAACAGGCCGGGTCAAGACTAGAAGGCCGTCCCCCAGCGTGCCAGGGTCAGCGGGAGCGGTGGGGGCCGGGGTGCTCAGCGGCGGCGGGAGCAGCGGGTTCGTGCCCGGCGCGAGGTCGCCCGGCAGCGTCAGATGCTGCAGCCCACCCACACCGGCTCGGGGTGCAACTCCACGCCGAACGCCTCGAAGACGCCGTCGCGCACCTCGCGCGCCAGTGCGATCACGTCGTCGGCGGA
>NZ_JAALEC010000672.1:0-4763 GCF_014145205.1 Dietzia sp. DQ11-44 | reverse complement strand
GTGGCCCGGCGTCGCAGCCACATCTCGCGCAGCTTGTCCGCGCTGGGCAGTCGGTCACCGACCGCAGCGGTGACGACCGCGTCGACCCAGCCCTCGACCAGGGCGAGCAGCGTCTCGAGGCGGCCGAGCGCGGCCTCGTTGACATTCGTCACCTTGGGGCCGATGGCGCCCGCGCCGCCGGACAGCAGTTCCTGGAGCTTGGTGGGGTCCTGGAGGATGGACGGGTCGAGTCCCGAGGCCAGGTCGTCGAGCCCCGAGGTGTCGACCCGGATCCCGCGGGCGTACTCCTCGACGGTGGCCAGCACCCGAGCCCGCAGCCAGGGCGCTCCGGCGAACAACCGGATGTGCGCGGCCTCGCGCGCGGCCAGGAACACCACGACCTCCTGGCGGGGCAGCTCGAGCTCCTCGGCGAACGCGTCGATCGCGGTCGGGCACAGGGCGGCCACGCCGTCGTCCCCGAACGGGAGCCCCACCTCGGAGGAGAACAGCACGGCGGGGGCGAGCTTGCCCAGTCCCTGGCCGAGCTGCATCCCGAAGCCCATGCCGCCCATCTGGTCGAGCATTCCCAGGAGCGGGCCGGCGAGCTGGCGCGCCTCCTCGGGCATCGCCCCCTTGGTGGCCGAGTTCATCTGCTCGGCGACCGGGGTGCAGATCTTCTCCCACGTGGGGAGGGACTGTTCGACCCACTGCTGGGGGGTCCACACCTCGGTCCGGTGTACGCCGGAGGGGAACACCGTGGTCTCGTCCAGCCACAGCTCGGCCAGCCGGACGGACTCCTGCGCGGCGGTGCCGGAGGCCTCGCTCACGACCGGGGCACGGCCGAGGGCCTGCAGTGCCACGGTGCGGGCGAGCTGGTAGTTCACCGGGCCGGAGGCGCCGGGCCCGGTCATCGCCGACCCCATGGAGCCGAGCATCTGCCCGAACTGGGAGAGCATCTGGCCGAACTGACCGAACTGGGAGGGGTCGAAACCGCCGGGGCCGCCCGGGTCGCGGCCCCGGTCGTCGTCGCGACCGTCGTCATCGGAAGCGGAGAAACCGAAGGGCTGGTTCATGCCACAACGGTACAGCCCGACGGGTGCGCAGGTCCGGGCGCGACGTCACGGTTCCGCCCGCGCGGACTACCCTTGCCCCCGTGAGTCGCCGACTGCTGACCCTCCTCGCCGCTCTGGTCCCGGCGGTGCTGC
This sequence comes from Dietzia sp. DQ11-44, assembly GCF_014145205.1. Classification (NCBI taxonomy): domain Bacteria; kingdom Bacillati; phylum Actinomycetota; class Actinomycetes; order Mycobacteriales; family Dietziaceae; genus Dietzia; species Dietzia sp. DQ11-44. The sequence continues at coordinate 3,579 of NZ_JAALEC010000672.1, read as the reverse complement.
TGCTCGTCCTGGCCACGTCGGCGACCGTGCCGCTCGTGGCCATGGGCCCCGGGCCCACCTACGACACCCTCGGGGAGGTCGAGGTCGAGCGTGGCGACGGGGTGGAGACTGTCCCCGTCGTCGAGGTCAGCGGGCGTGAGGCGGACGAGACCTCCGGAGCACTACGGATGACGACGGTCGCGGTCCGCGACAACCTGACCCTGCTCGACGCCATGAGGTTCTGGCTGGATCCGGTGCAGATGGTGGTCCCCCGCGACCAGGTCTTCCCCCCGGAACGGTCGAGGGACGAGGTCCGCGAGTCCAACGCCGCGGAGATGGTGGGGTCGGAGAACTCGGCCGAGGCCGCCGCCTACGGGTACCTGGGGATCCCGATGCAGCCCCGGGTCGAGGCCGTCGACCCGGAGGGCGCGGCGGCCGACCTCCTCCGTGAGGGCGACATCCTGACCTCGATCGCCGGGGAGCGGGTCTCGGATTCGACAGCGGTGGTCGAGCAGGTCAGCGCCCACCGTCCGGGCGACGAGGTCCGGATCGGGTTCGCCAGGGACGGGCGCGAGGAGACGACGACGACGACGTTGCAGCCCGCCGGACCGGACGGCGATCCCGACCAGGGCCGCCTGGGCATCCTCGTCGGCGACACACCGGCCGACGGGACGGACGTCGAGATCAACATCGACCCGAACGTGGGCGGCCCCTCGGCGGGGCTGGTCCTGGCGGTCGCGATCGTGGACAAGCTGTCCCCGGGCGAGTTGACCGGCGGGGCCGAGGTCGCCGGATCGGGCACGATCCGGGTCGACGGAACCGTCGGGCCGATCGGGGGGATCACGCACAAGATCCGTGCCGCCCGGGATGCGGGGGCGACCGAGTTCCTCGTCCCCGCCGGAAACTGTGCGGAAGCCGTGCAGGACCCACCGGGTGGCATCCGCCTGATCGAGGTGGACACCCTCCGGGGCGCGCTGGAGGCGCTGGAGGAGGCCGTTTCCGGGGGAGAGCCACCGACCTGCGGGTGAGGCGACGCTTTTCCGTAAGGTGGGTTCCACGAGCATGTCCGCCCCAGCAGTCCAGGAGCTTCCCCGGTGTCCGTCCGCCCACCCGGTAATCCCGGTCGGCCGATCGCGATCTCACGTCGCGGCCGAGCCGTCGCCATCTCCATCGTCATCCTCATCGTCCTGATCCAGGTACTGCCGAGGATCAACTCCACCTACACCAACTGGCTGTGGTTCGGCTCGGTCGACGCCACCAGTGTGATGAGGACCGAGCTGCTCACGCGGATCGGTCTGTTCGTCGTGGTCGCCCTCCTGGTGGGACTCGCGATCGCCGCGGGGATCCTGCTGGCCTTCCGGTACCGGCCGGTGTTCCTGGCACAGCCGGGGATGCCCGATGCGTTGGCGAGGTACCGGGCGGCTCTCGGCGACTCGCCGGCCAAGACGGTGCTGTGGGTCCCTGTCGCGATCGGCCTCCTCGCCGGTTCGGTGGCGCAGTCGGGCTGGCAGTCGGTCCTGGCGTTCTTCAACTCCACGCCGTTCGGTCAGACGGATGCGCAGTTCGGGCTCGACATCTCCTTCTACGCCTTCGAGCTGCCGCTGTGGCGGTCGATCGTCACCTGGCTCATGGTGGCCGTGGTCCTGGCGTTTATCGCCAACCTCGTCACGCACTACCTGTTCGGTGGGCTCCGTCCCGGAGCGCGTGAGGGTGCGCTGACCCGCGCCGCGCGGATCCAGCTGGTCAGCCTCGCCGGACTGTTCATCCTGCTCAAGGCGGCCGCCTACTGGCTCGACCGCTACGAGCTGCTGTTCCGGGAGAACGCGACGTTCACCGGTGCCGGACACACCGATGTCAACGCGCTGATCCCGGCCAAGATCTTCATGTTCTCCGTGGCCATCGTCTGCGCGATCGCCTTTTTCTCCGCGATCGTGATCAGGGACCTGCGCATCCCCGCGCTCGCTACCGTGCTCCTGCTGTTCTCCGCGCTCGTGGTGGGCTCGGCCTGGCCGCTCGCCGTGGAGCAGTTCTCCGTCAACCCCAACCGCGCCGAGAAGGAACGGGAGTACATCGCCCGCAACATCGAGGCCACGCGGGCCGCGTACGACATCGGGGACGACCGCGTCACCTACATAGAGAACTGGGGCTCGGCCGACCCGAACCCGCGGGAGGCGGGCTCGGACGTCACGACGCTGTCCAACGTCCGCGTGCTCGACCCCAACGTCCTCTCGCCCACGTTCACCCAGCTGCACCAGCTGCGGAACTTCTACGGCTTCCCCGAGACGCTCGGCATCGACAGGTACACGATCGACGGTGAGATGCGGGACTTCCTCGTGGCCGCCCGTGAGCTCAACCCGGAGTCCCTGCAGGCCAACCAGCGGGACTGGATCAACCGGCACACCGTCTACACCCACGGCAACGGCTTCGTCTCCGCGCCCGCCAACCGCGTCAACGAGATCGCGGACGACGCCGGCTCGGATCGCGGCGGACTGCCGAACTTCCAGGTCTCCGACCTCGAGGCCATCGCCAGTGGTCAGGAGATGGTGATCCCGGTGACCCAGCCGCGGACCTACTTCGGTCCGCTGATCGCCCAGTCCGACCCCGACTACGCCATCGTCGGCGACAACGGCGAGGGCCCGCGCGAGTACGACACGGACACCCAGCAGTACACCTACACCGGCGAGGGCGGGGTCCCGATCGGCGGCTGGATCAACCGCACGGCCTACGCGCTGAGGTTCGCCGAGCGCAACATCCTGCTGTCCAGCCTGATCGGCGACGACTCCAAGATCATCTACGACCGCGACCCCCGCGACCGTGTCCAGAAGGTCGCCCCGTGGCTGACCACCGACACCAATACGTACCCGGCCGTGATCGACGGACGGATCAAGTGGATCGTCGACGGGTACACCACGCTCAAGACCTATCCGTACGCCGAGCTGAGTTCGCTGGAGGCGATGACGGCGGACTCGACCAACGAGGCCGGCGGCCGGGTGCTGCCGGACGAGGAGGTCTCGTACATCCGCAACTCGGTCAAGGCCACGGTCGACGCCTACGACGGCACGGTGGACCTCTACGCGTTCGACGAGTCGGACCCGGTGCTGCAGACCTGGATGAAGGCCCTGCCCGGCATCGTGCAGCCGCGGGACGCGATCTCGGAGGAGCTCGAGGAGCACCTGCGCTACCCGGAGGACCTGTTCAAGGTCCAGCGTGAGCTGCTGGCCAAGTACCAGGTCGACGACCCGGGCCAGTTCTTCACCAACGACGCCTTCTGGTCGGTGCCCTCCGATCCCACCGTGACCTCGTCGATCCAGAACCCGACCCCGCCCGCGGGCGGGCCGGCCGGCGGGCCGGCGGGTGCGCAGGCCGCCAACCGAGGCCCGGTGGAGGGCCCCAGTCAGCCGCCGTACTACGTGGTGGTCTCCGACCCGACCGATCCCGAATCGGACGAACCGTCGTTCCAGCTGATCTCCGCGTTCCGCGGGTACGAGCGCGAGTTCCTCGCGGCGCACATGTCGGCGAGCTCGGACCCGGACACCTACGGCGACATCACGGTTCGCGTGCAGCGCCCCACCGAGCCCCTCGCACAGGGACCCAACCAGG
>NZ_JAALEC010000671.1:0-290 GCF_014145205.1 Dietzia sp. DQ11-44 | reverse complement strand
TGGCGCTGCCGTTGGCCGACGACTCGGTCCTGTACGTGGAGCCCATCTACACCCAGCGCAAGGACCAGGACTCGGCGTTCCCGCGGTTGCTGCGCGTGATGGTCTCCTATGACCGCGCGGTGGGTTATGCGCCCACGCTCTACGAGGCACTGCGCCAGGTGGGCATCGAGGCCGACCCGGACGTCGTGCGGATCGACGAGAGCGGTGCGGCCGAGGCCGAGGCGGAGGGTGAGGTCGCGGGCGCGTCCCGGCCGAGCGTTCCGCGCCCGGCGGCGCCCGCCACCGGCGGA
>NZ_JAALEC010000670.1:0-4824 GCF_014145205.1 Dietzia sp. DQ11-44 | reverse complement strand
GAACCGCGGCACGGCGGCGGGCGTGGTGGCCGGGGTGGCCGACCTGGTGCGGGACGAGGTCGCCGAGCACGGCCCGGTGTGTCTCGCCGGTGACAGCGCCGGGGGCCAGATCGCGCTGTCCGCGGCGATGGAGTTGAGGGACCGGGGTGTGTCCCGTCTTCCGGCAACGGTCCTGATCTCCCCCGCGCTCGACCTGGCGATGGACAACCCGGACATCGACCGGGTCCAACCCAGTGACCCGTGGCTCGCCCGACGAGGCCTGAGGGTGTTCATCGACGCCTGGCGTGCCGAGCTGCCGGTGGACGACCCGCGGGTGAGCCCGCTGTGCGGGGACTTCACCGGTCTGGGGCCGCTGACGATCTTCGCCGCCACCCGCGACATCGTCCTGCCCGACGTGCGACTCGGGGTGGAGCGGGCCCGCGCCGCCGGCGTGGACGTCACGTACATCGAGGAGCAGGGGCTACTCCACGTGCACCCGCTGCAGCCCACCCCAGAGGGTCGGGCCGCTCGGGAGACGATCGTGGGGGTCGTTCGTGCGGCCGTGCGCTAGAAGGACTCGCACGACCGCGGTCTAGAAACCCAGCCGCCCGAGCATCTTGGGGTCGCGCTGCCACTCCTTGAGCACCTTGACGTGCAGGTCCAGGTAGACCTTGGTCCCCAGGAGCTGCTCGATCCCCGCCCGGGCCTGGGTGCCCACCTCGCGCATGCGCGAGCCGCCCTTGCCCAGGACGATCGCCTTCTGGCTCTGCCGCTCCACGTAGACGGTGGCGTGGACGTCCACCATGTCGTCACGCCCCTCGTGGGGCAGCACCTCCTCGATCGACACGGCGATCGAGTGGGGCAGTTCGTCCCGCACGCCCTCGAGGGCGGCCTCGCGGATGAGTTCGGACATCCGGGTCTCGTCCGACTCCTCGGTGATCACGTCGTCGGGGTAGAACCTCGGCCCCTCGGGGAGCAGGGAGGCGATGACGTCCGTCACCACGTCGACCTGCTCACCGGACGCGGCGGACACCGGGACGACCTCGGAGTCCGGCCCGAGGAGCCTGGAGACCGCGACCAACTGCTCCATGACCTTCTGCTTGGACACGGTGTCGATCTTGGTGACCAGGCCGAGGATCGGGGTGGTGGGACAGAGTTTGCGCACCTGCTCGAGGATCCAGCGGTCGCCGGGGCCGATCCGCTCCCCCGCAGGGATGCACAACCCGATCAGGTCGACGTCCGAGTAGGTGTCCTCCACGAGGGCGTTCAACCGCTCGCCCAGCAGGGTGCGTGGCCGGTGCAACCCCGGGGTGTCGACCAGGATGATCTGGGCGTCGGGTCGGTGGACCAACCCGCGGATCGCGTGCCGTGTGGTCTGGGGCCGCGAGGAGGTGATGGCGATCTTCTCGCCCACCAGCGCGTTGGTGAGGGTGGATTTGCCGGTGTTCGGCCGGCCCACGAAGCTGACGAACCCGCTCCGGAAGCCCTCGGGCGTGGTCATCGGTTCTCCTCGTCGTCGTTCTCGTGTGTGCCGTCGGCGGCAAGGTCGATCCGTTCGGCCACCACGGTGACCACCCTGACCCGTCCGCGACGGTCGTGCCCGCCCTCGGCGCGCAGGTCGAGCCCCTCGGTGACCACGTGCGCCCCGGGCAGCGGGACGCGACCGAGTTCGAGCGCCATCAGTCCCCCGATGGTCTCGACCTCCTCGGTCACCTCGTCCGGGAACTCCACGTCGAACAACTCTGCGACCTCGTCCAGACCGAGCCTGGACGACAGCCGGTACCTCCCGTCCTCCAGCTCCTCGACGGGGGGCACCTCGGTGGTGTCGTACTCGTCGACGATCTCGCCGACGATCTCCTCGAGGATGTCCTCGATGGACAGCAGCCCGGCGGTTCCGCCGTACTCGTCGACCAGGATCGCCAGATGGTTGTGGTCCCTCTGCATCTCCGACAGCAGGTCGTCGATCCGCTTGGCGTCCGGCACGAACACCGCGGGTCGCATCACGTCGGCGACCGGGGCCGCGCGGCCGTCGGGGTCGTCGAGACGGGCCACGATGTCGCGGAGGTAGATCACCCCCACCACGTCGTCGGAGTTGTCACCGTCCACCACGGGGATCCGGGAGTACCCGGACTTGACGGTCAACCGGGCCGCCTGGCCGACGGTCTTGTCCGATTCGATCCACACCATCTCGGTCCGCGGGGTCATGACCTCGCGGGCGGTGGTGTCCCCGAGCTCGAACACCGACTGGATCATGCGCGACTCGTCGTCGGCCACGACCCCGCGCTCGCGGGCCATGTCCACGATCTCGAGCAGCTCGATCTCCGAGGCGAACGGGCCGTTGCGGAAGCCCCGGCCCGGGGTGACGGCGTTGCCGACACCCACCAGGAGGCTGGCGACGGGACCCAGGACCATCCCGAGCACCCGCATCGGGGTCGAGGCGCCCAGCGCCAGTGAGTAGGCGTGCTGGCGCCCCAGCGTGCGGGGACCCACGCCGGCCACCACGTACGCCGCGATCGTCGTCACCGCGATCACCCCGACCAGCGCCCAGACCGTGGACTCGATGACCTCGGCGAACACCACGGTCAGGAGGACGACCCCCGCGATCAGGCTCAACAGGTGCAGTAGCACCGTGACGTTGATGTAGCGCGGACGGTTGAGCAGCATCAACGACAGCCTCGCCGCCCCGTAGCGGGGCTCCTTGGCCATCTCCTCGACCCGGGCCACCGAGACCGTGCTCAGCGCGGCGTCGAGGGCGGCGAATACGCCGGCGACCAGGATGAGCAGAACGGCGGCGCCGGTGGTGAGAATGGTCTGGTCCACGGGTCAGACGTCCGCGCGCGGGGCGTCGTCCTGCGGGGCGTCCCGGTGGTCGTACCACTCGCCCAGCAGCTCGTTCTGCAGGCCGAACATCTCGCGCTCCTCGGCCGGCTCGGCATGGTCGTACCCGAGCAGGTGCAGGCACCCGTGCACGGTCAGCAGCGCGAGCTCGTGCGCGAGCGGATGACCGGAGCTGGCGGCCTGGTCGGCGGCGAACGCCGGGCACAGCACGATGTCGCCGAGCATCGCCGGCCCGGGATCGGGCAGGTCGGGGCGACCCCCCGGGGAGAGCTCGTCCATGGGGAAGCTCATGACGTCCGTGGGGCCCGGCAGGTTCATCCACGTCACGTGGAGATCCGCCATGGTGTCCTTGTCCACTAGGGTGATCGACAGTTCCGCGGCGGGGTGGACGTCCATCCGGGCGATCACGAACGCGGCCACGTCGATGAGTTCGGCCTCGTCGACCTCCACGCCCGACTCGTTGGCGACCTCGATGCTCATCGGCGGCGGTGCTCCCTGTTCCTGTGTACGGCGGTGGGTTCCTCGCCCCGCTCGAGGCGCTCCTCGTGCTTCGCGTAGGCGTCGACGATCCGGGCCACCAGCGCGTGCCGCACGACGTCCGCGGACGTGAGCTCCGAGAAGTGGATGTCGGGGACCCCCTTGAGGATGTCGCGCACCACCTTGAGACCGGAACGCTGCCCACCCGGGAGGTCGATCTGGGTGATGTCCCCGGTCACCACGATCTTCGACCCGAAGCCGAGGCGGGTCAGGAACATCTTCATCTGCTCGGGCGTGGTGTTCTGCGCCTCGTCGAGGATGATGAACGCGTCGTTGAGAGTGCGCCCGCGCATGTAGGCCAGCGGTGCCACCTCGATCACCCCGGCCGCCATGAGCTTGGGGATGGCCTCCGGGTCCATCATGTCGTGCAGCGAGTCGTACAGCGGTCGCAGGTACGGGTCGATCTTCTCGTGCAGCGTGCCGGGCAGGTAGCCGAGTCGCTCCCCTGCCTCGACCGCCGGGCGGGTGAGGATGATGCGGCTGACGTCCTTGGCCCGGAGCGCGGCGACCGCCTTGGCCATCGCGAGGTAGGTCTTGCCCGTCCCGGCGGGGCCTAGTCCGAAGACCACCGTGTGGTCGTCGATCGCGTCGACGTACTTCTTCTGCCCCACCGTCTTGGGCCGGATCATCCCGCCGCGCCGGGACAGCACGTCCGTGCCCAGCACCTCCTCGGGGGTCAACGGCCCGGAGTCGGCGAGGATCTCGACCGAGCGTCGCACCGACGCCGGGGTGATCTCCACCCCACGTCCGGCCTGCCGGAGCAGGTCCGAGACCACTCGTGAGGCCTGGTCGACGGCGCCGGGGTCGCCGGAGATGGTCATGGTGCCGCCCCGCACGTGCAGGTCGGCGTCGAGCAGCTCCTCGAGCGCCCGGAGGTTGGCGTCCGCGGCGCCGAGCACCGCCATGGCCAGGTCCGGGTCGAGCTGGACCGCCGTGCGGGAGGGCGGGCCGCCGGGGTCCCGGCGGTCGTCGCCCCGCGTCCGGGCGACCGTGTCACTCACTGCGTCGTTCTCTGGGGTACCTACGTGGATCACTTCCTGGGTGGTGGTGCGGTCGGGTCGAGTGTAGTACCAGTGCGGGCCCATCTCCGCGTGAGAACTCCGAGGGCGCCGAGCGCCACCGCGGCGGCGCTGGAGGTGCGCAGCACCTCGGGACCCAGGACGACGGCGCGGGCCCCGACGTGGGTGAGTGAGTCGATCTCGGCGTCGGAGACGCCGCCCTCGGGCCCGACGACGAGGAGGATGCGTTCCACGGGACCCGCCGCGGTCACGGCGTCCGCGAAACCGGCGGCACCGTCCTCGTGCAACACCAGCGCGGTCGCACCCGCTCGGACCTCCTCGGCCACGAATGCCACGAGACCGGTGGAGTCGAGCGGGTCGCCGATCTCCGGTTCCCACTCGCGCCGGGACTGCTTGGCGGCGGCACGGGCCGCGTTGGCCCACTTGGTCCGGCCCTTGTCGAGCTTGGGGC
>NZ_JAALEC010000669.1:0-1182 GCF_014145205.1 Dietzia sp. DQ11-44 | reverse complement strand
TCCCCCTGCCACGGCACGATCCTGTCCGCCCCGGCCTCGGTGGCCAGTTCCACGGCGAGCTCGGAGCGATCGGACTTGGGGAGCGCCTGGACCACGGTCACCAGGGGCGTCGGTCGCTCGACCACGGTCCGGGCCAGGACCTCGGCCTCGACCCGGCCGGGCCCCGACGTCAACACCGAGCAGTCCGCGACCTGGCCGCGCCCGTCCCCGACCCGGAGGAGCTCCCCGGGTCGCACCCGTAGGGCCGAACCGGCGTGCCGGCCCTCGGCGCCGTCGAGGACGGCCGTCTCGCCGACGGCGGGGACCGCGTCGACCCGGAACAGGGGCGGGGTCACCGGCTCAGTGACCCGCGACCGCGTCGCGCAGACGCGAGAACAACCCGCCCCGGCGAGCGGTGTCCTCGTTGACGATCTCTGCCGAGTCGCCGCCGAGACGGCGGAGCTGCTCGACCAGGTCCCGCCGCTTGCGGTCGAGCTTGTCGGGGATCACCACCTCCATGTGCACCGTGAGGTCGCCGGCACCGCCGCCGCGGACACGCGGCATCCCGCGGCCGGACAGCGTGACCGTGTGGCCCGGTTGGATGCCGGCCGGGATGTCGATCTCGAGGTCGTCACCCACCACCGTCTCCAGGTCCACCCTGCCCCCGAGGATGGCGTCCACGACCGGGACGCGGACCGTGCAGTGCAGGTCCTCGCCGTCCCGGACGAACACCGGGTGGGTGCGCTCGTTGACCTCGATGTAGAGGTCTCCGGCGGGACCACCGCCGGGGCCGACCTCACCCTGTCCGGACAGCCGGATCCGCATCCCGCCGCCGACGCCGGCCGGGATCTTGGCCGAGACGGTGCGGCGCTTGCGGACGCGGCCCTGGCCGGTGCAGTCACCACAGGGATCGGTGATGATCTCGCCGGTGCCGGCACAGGTGGGGCACGGGCGGCTGGTCATGATGTTGCCCAACAGGGAGCGCTGGACCGACTGGATCTCCCCCTGCCCCTGACACATGCCGCATTTCGCGGGCGGCGCGTCGCTCGCCGACCCCTTGCCGTGGCAGGTCTCACACAGCACGGCCGTGTCGACCTGGATCTCCTTGGTGACGCCGGTCGCGCACTCCGCCAGGGTCAGGTTCACGCGGATCAGCGCGTCCGAACCCGGCTGCACGCGGCTCCGGGGGCCGCGTCCGCCGCC
>NZ_JAALEC010000668.1:0-1051 GCF_014145205.1 Dietzia sp. DQ11-44 | reverse complement strand
GATCGGCTTGACCACCAGCTCCCCCAGCCGGTCCAGCACGAGGTCGCGTTGGGTGCGGTCCGCGCACAGGTAGGTCGGCACCTGCTCGAGGACCGGGGCCTCCCCCAGGTAGAAGTCGATCATCGCGGGCACGGAGGCGTACACGGCCTTGTCGTCCGCCACCCCGTTCCCGAGGGCGTTGGCCACCGTCAGCCGCCCCCCGGCGAGGGCGTCCAGCAGGCCGTCCCGCAGCGGCTCGCCGTCGAGTCCGGGGGAGCTGAGCAGCATGTCCTCGTCGATCCGCGCGTACACCACGTCCACCCGCTGGAGCCCGTCGCGGGTCCTGCGGTGCAGGATCCCGTCCCGGAAGACGACCTCGTCAGGGGTGACGAGTGGCAGGCCGGCCCGGTCGGCGATGAGGCGGTGCTCGAACCACGCCGAGTCCGCCGAACCGGAGGACATCACCACCACGTTCGGGGTGTCGCCCGCCGCCGGCGGTGCCGCCGCCACGAGGGTCTCCCGGATCATGGGGAAGGCCTGGTCGGGAGAGTGGAGATCGAACTCGTCGACCAGGTCGCCGAACAACGCCGACGTCATCTCGCGGTGGGCGGTGGAGAAGGCGACACCGGACGGCACGCGGACGTTGTCCTCGAGGACCAGCCACCGACCGTCGTCCGCGCACACCAGGTCGATCCCGCAGATGTGCGCCCGGATCCGGTCCGCCCCCAGCGCCCGCCCGGTACTCCCGCGGAACCCCGGTGCCCGATCGAGGGCCTCGGGGGCGAGGTGCCCGGCGGCGAGGAACTCCTGCTCGCCGTAGACGTCGTCCAGGAACGCGTCGAGGGCGCGGGCGCGCTGCTCGATCCCGGCCGCGAGCCGCGACCAGGTCTCCGAGGTGATGATCCGGGGGACGAAGTCCATCGGGAACGCGTGGGGACGCTCCTGGCCCGTGACCCGGAAGGTGACCCCGGCGACCGAGGCCTCCTGCTCGGCCCGCACCTGCCGCGCCCGGAGCCTGACGGTCCCGATCCGCTGCAGCGCCGTCAGGACGGGGTCGTACGGGGCCCGCGGA
>NZ_JAALEC010000667.1:0-13538 GCF_014145205.1 Dietzia sp. DQ11-44 | reverse complement strand
CTGGTCCTGGCCCAGCCCGGCCCCGCGCGCACATGGGCCGTGGCAGTCGTGCGTCACGGACGTCTGGCCGCCTCGGGGATCGTGCCGGCCGGGGCCGCCCCCCTCCCCGTCATCGACTCACTCAGGGCGGGCGCCACGACCGTGCGACCCGGACCCGGGCCGTTCTCCGGCGCCAGCGCCTCGGAGATCCGGAACGTGCACAGATGGATCGACTCCGCACCCACCCGCATCGTGTCGGTCGCGGGTTGCTGGGCCCTCCCCGTCGACGGTGCCCACACTCTGACCGCATGGGCGGATCGAGCCGAACGGGCGGCCGCGGAGACGAGCAGAGCAGGGATCAGTCCCGCGCGACGCTGAAGGCCGCCCACCTGTCCAGGAGTCCGGCCGCCTCGCCGTCGTCCACCGCCCTCGCGGCGCGATCCACCGCCGACGTCATCGCGGTCACCAGGTCAGCTCCCGGCTCGAGTCCGTCGAAAGCCACCAGCGCAGCCGCGGAATTGAGCAGGACGGCATCCCTGACGGGGCCCTTCTTACCCGCCAGCAGGTCCCGGGCGACGCCCGCGTTGTGCTGCCCGTCCCCCCCACGCAGCTCCTCGATCGCGCACGTCGCCATCCCGAAGTCGCCGGGGGCGATCTCGTCCTCCTCGATCCGGCCGTGCGAGACGCGCAGCACGCGGGTCGGCCCGGTCATCGTGATCTCGTCGAGGCCGTCGGCTCCCCGCACGACGAGCGCCGAGCGCCCGCGGAGCGCGAAGACCTCCGCCATCACGGTCATGAGACGGTCGAAGGCGCACCCGATGAGGTTGGCCGCGGGGGCCGCGGGGTTGGTCAGGGGACCCAGGATGTTGAAGACGGTCGGGATGCCGATCTCCCGCCGTGGCGCGGCGGCGAAGCGGAGGGCGGGATGGAACACGGGGGCGAAGCAGAAGGCCACACCCACCTCGTCGACACACCGGGCGACCTCCTCCGGGCCCAGGTCGATCGCCACCCCGAGAGCCTCGAGGACGTCGGCCCCTCCGCTCTTCGATGACGCCGCACGATTACCGTGCTTGACCACGGGCACTCCGCAGGCGCTCACGACGAGGGCGGACATGGTGGAGATGTTCACCGTTCCCTGCCGGTCCCCGCCGGTCCCGACGATGTCGACGCAGGGCCGGGAGGTCGGCACGCGACGCGAGTAGTCGAGCATCGTGGAGGACAGGGCGTCCAGTTCCGGACCCGTGACACCCTTCATGTCGAGCGCGACCCCGAACGCCGCGATCTGCGCATCCGTCGCGAGGCCCTCCATGATCCGGGACATCGCCCAGCGGGCGTCCGCCGGTTCCAGGTCCTCACCCGCCGTGAGCGTGCCGAGTACCCCGGGCCAGGACCGGCCCTCGTCGAACGCTGCAGAACTCCCCACGTGTCCCGACCTCTCTCCCTGGATCCCGGCGGTCCGTCACCGTCCGACCGCACAGTGACAATCGTGCCACCAGCCGCGTCGTCGGTGCCCGCGGACTCCCGTCACGGGACCCGTTCCCCCAGCCGCAGAAGAGCCTGAGAAGGCCCTGATACCCCTGCACGGGGTGCGTCCCCTGACGGGTTACCGGGGAGTTCTAGGAACGACCTGCGAAAACGCTGTGGGGACACGCCGAAATCGGGGGTCCCTGCAGCCTCCGCCCACCTCAGGGGTCATACTTGGCCTCGTGACGAGCGCAGTGGATAACTCAGGATCGGCAATGGCTCAGCGCGTTCATTCGCTGAACCGGCCGAACATGGTCAGTGTGGGCACCATCATCTGGTTGTCCCAGGAGTTGATGTTCTTCGCGGGGCTGTTCGCGATGTACTTCGTCTCCAAGGCGAACTCGGGAGGTGACTGGCCCTCCTACCCGACGCACCTCAACGTCCCGTTCGCCCTGACTATCACGGCGATCCTCGTGGCGTCCTCGGTTACCTGTCAGATGGGCGTCTTCGCCGCCGAGCAGGGTGACGTCTTCGGTCTCCGTCGCTGGTACATCATCTCGGCCCTCATGGGCACGGTCTTCCTCATCGGTCAGGCCTACGAGTACGTCATGCTGTACCTCGAGGGCACCACGATCTCGTCCAGCGTCTACGGGTCCGTCTTCTTCATCACCACCGGTTTCCACGGCCTCCACGTGGCGGCCGGCGTCCTGGCGTTCGTCGTCCTCGTCATGCGGACGACCATGTCCCGGTTCACTCCCGCCCAGGCCACGGCGGCCATCGTCGTGTCGTACTACTGGCACTTCGTCGACGTGGTCTGGATCGGCCTCTTCGTCACCATCTACTTCATTCAGTAGTCAGCTGGCCGCAGGACGCTGCGTCCAGCAGGTCCCAACTCCAAAGGGAACTCATAATGAACTCACCTCACCCACCCGCTGCGGACACGCCGTCGCCGGAGCCCGCGGTGAATCCGGCGCGCCCGGTCTCGTCCAAGCGTCGCCGTAAGGCGACCGGCGCGCTCGTCATCGCCGCCGGTCTCCTCGGCGCCGGGGCCATCGCCACTGCCGTCGTTCCCGATCCCCAGGTCGCGACGGCCCAGCAGGACCAGGCCGCGCTCATCGCCGAGGGCAAGCAGATCTACGACGTCGCGTGCATCACCTGCCACGGAATGAACCTGCAGGGTGTCGAGGACCGCGGGCCCTCGCTCGTCGGCACGGGCGCGGGCGCGACCTACTTCCAGGTCCATTCCGGTCGTATGCCGGCGGCCAACAACGAGGCCCAGGCCGAGCGCAAGAAGCCGCGCTACAGCGAGCACCAGATCATCGCGCTCGCGGCGTACGTCCACCTCTTCGGCGGCGGTCCCGAGATCGTCACCGATCCCGACGGGTCGATCGCCCAGGGGTCGCTGCGCGGTGCCTCGGGCGAGGCCCGCGCCGAGGAGATCGCGCGCGGTTCCGAGCTCTTCCGCCTCAACTGCGCCTCCTGCCACAACTTCACCGGTCGCGGCGGAGCGCTGTCGGCGGGCAAGTACGCCCCCATCCTCGACCCTGCCAACGAGCAGGAGATCTACCAGGCGATGCTCACCGGTCCGCAGAACATGCCCAAGTTCTCGGACCGTCAGCTCACGCCTGACGAGAAGAAGGACATCATCGCCTTCATCAAGGACACGGACTCCAAGGTCTCGCCCGGCGGCTACGCGCTCGGCGGACTCGGCCCCGTGACCGAAGGTGTGGCCATCTGGCTAGTCGGCATCGTCGCCCTCATCGGTGCGACCCTCTGGATCGGATCCCGTTCATGAGTGAGACCCCCAAGAACCCGTCCCCCGCGGACCTCGACCGGATGAGCGACGCCGAGCTCGTCCGGTTGGGAACCGAACTCGACGAGGTCGACGTCCGATTCCGCGAGAACCGGTGGCCGGACGGTGTCACCACGCGATCCGAGAAGCGTGCCGCACGAGTCGTCACCACCTGGTTCGCACTGTCCGCGGTCCTCGCGCTGGCCTTCGCCGTCATCTACATCGCCTGGCCCTGGGAGTACCGCGGCCAGGGCGAGGACGGCTACTGGCTCTACATGGTGTACACGCCCCTCCTCGGCCTGACGATCGGCCTGTCGATCCTCTTCCTGGGCTTCGGTGCGGTGCAGTTCACCAAGAAGTTCATCCCCGAGGAGATCTCGGTCCAGACCCGTCACGACGGCCCGTCGGAGGACATCGACCGCCGGACCCTCGTCGCCGGGCTCAACGACTCCTGGAAGACCTCGACCCTGGGTCGCCGCAAGGTCATGGGCGGCTTCCTCGGAGCGAGCGTCGCCCTCATCGGTCTGTCCGCGATCCTGCCGCTCGGTGGCATGGTCAAGAACCCGTGGCGCCGTGGGGAACTCACCATCGCCGGAGACGGCACCCTGCACACCACGGGGTGGACCCTCGCGTCCGACACCCGCCCGGACGGACTCCCGGCCGAGAAGGTGTACCTCGGTCGCGACACCGGCAAGGTCTACCCGGACGGCCATCCCCCCGCGGGAGAGGGGCGCCTCGAGCGCATCCACGTCGAGGACCTGGCGGCCGGTGGACTCGAGTCCGTGTTCCCGCTTCCCGCGAGCGCCCTGGGCGACTTCGAGGAGCACATGCACTCCATCCACGGCGTGCGCAACTCGGTCATGCTGATCCGTTTCCGCCCGGCGGACGCGGCCCGGGTGATCAAGCGCAAGGGCCAGGAGAACTTCAACTACGGCGACCTGTACGCCTACTCGAAGATCTGCACGCACCTCGCCTGCCCCACCTCACTGTACGAGCAGCAGACGCACCGCTTCCTCTGCCCGTGCCACCAGTCGCAGTTCGACGCGCTCGAGTACGCGAAGCCGGTCTTCGGCCCCGCCGCGCGCGCACTGCCGCAGTTGCCCATCGCGGTTGACAACGAGGGTTACCTCGTCGCCAACGGTGACTTCATCGAGCCGGTCGGACCTGCCTTCTGGGAGCGTCGTTCATGAGTAACAACACCAAAATCGCCGCGGTCGGCAATGCGCTCGACTCGCGGTACACCATGGCCAAGGGCATGCGCCGGCAGATCAACAAGGTCTTCCCCACGCACTGGTCGTTCCTCCTGGGCGAGATCGCCCTGTACAGCTTCGTGATCCTGCTGATCTCGGGCGTGTACCTCACCCTCTTCTTCGACCCGTCGATGTCGAAGGTGATCTACCAGGGCGCCTATGCCCCGCTCAACGGCATCGAGATCTCCCGGGCCTACGAGACCGCGCTCAACATCTCTTTCGAGGTGCGTGGCGGGCTCTTCGTCCGGCAGATCCACCACTGGGCGGCGCTGCTCTTCGTCGCCTCGATGGTGGTCCACATGATCCGCATCTTCTTCACCGGTGCGTTCCGTCGCCCGCGTGAGGCCAACTGGGTCATCGGCTGCGTCCTCCTGCTGCTGGGCATCGTCGAGGGCTTCCTCGGCTACGGCCTGCCGGACGACGTCCTGTCGGGCACCGGCCTCCGGATCACCTCCGGCATCATCGTCGGGCTCCCGGTGATCGGTACCTGGATGCACTGGATGATCTTCGGCGGGGACTTCCCCGGCGACCTCATGATCCCGCGCTTCTACGTCCTGCACGTGCTCATCATCCCCGCCATCATCCTGGCCCTGATCGCCGCGCACCTCGCGCTGGTCTGGTACCAGAAGCACACGCAGTTCCCCGGGCCGGGCCGCACGGAGAACAACGTCGTCGGCGTCCGGATCCTCCCGGTCTTCGCCGTCAAGTCCATCGCGTTCGGCGCCATCACGGTCGGCATGCTCATGCTCTTCTCGGGCCTGTTCACCATCAACGCGATATGGAACCTCGGGCCGTACAACCCATCCCACATCTCCGCCGGCTCGCAACCCGACTGGTACATGCTGTGGACCGAGGGCGGCGCCCGCGTGATGCCTGCGTGGGAGATCTACCTGGGCAACTACACCATCCCTGCCGTCCTCTGGGTGGCCGTGATGCTCGGCGCCATGGTCGCGGTGATGTTCCTGTACCCGTGGATCGAGGCCAAGCTCACCGGTGACACCGCGCACCACAACCTGCTCCAGCGTCCGCGCGACGTTCCGGTTCGTACCGCCGCCGGCGTCATGGCCATCACGTTCTACGTGATCCTGGTGTTGATGGGATCCAACGACCTCATCGCGTATCACTTCAACATCTCGCTGAACGCCACCACATGGGCGGGCCGGATCGGTCTGATCCTGCTGCCGCCGGTCATGTACTTCTTCACCTACCGTCTCTGCCTGGGTCTCCAGCGGGCCGACCGGGAGGTCCTGGAGCACGGGATCGAGACCGGCATCATCATGCGGATGCCGCAGGGCGAGTTCGTCGAGGTCCACCAGCCGCTGGGCGGGATGGACGAGCACGGTCACGCGGTTCCGCTCGAGTACGCGGGTGCCAAGGTGCCCACGAAGATGAACCAGCTCGGTGCGGCCGGCCGGCCCCCGCGGGGCGCACTCACCGCCGACCCCGTCGACGAGGTGCGTCATCTCGACGACGCCGATCACGGCAAGCACGACCGCGAGCACTCGATGCTCACCACGTTGCAGCAGGAGAACCGTACGCGTCGCCACGACGAGCACTGATCCACCGCTGACACCCGACCGCGGGCCGGAGCTCCGAGAGGAGTTCCGGCCCGCGGTCGTCTCGCCTCCTCCACCGGGGGCGAGTGATCTTTCGGGAGCGGGTGATCTGTCGGGGGGTCGACGTCGCGGGCCGCGTGACACCGGCCTCACCCCGGCGCCTGGGACGTCCTCCTCATGGGACGGGTTGGGCCGGAGGCCCGTGGGACCACCCGGGAGGTGCGGTCACCGTGCCCGGCCACCCGCGAGAGGTGGCGGGCGCTCCGGTCACCGGGCGACCGGAGCGGGGTTCACCGGCAGCGGCTTCCCGGCCATGTCGGCCACGGCCCGGAAGGCCATGGTCATGCCCGACCCCAGGGGGACCCCGGGACCCGGGTATGCCTCACCGGACACCGACGCCGACGAGTTGCCGGCGGCGTAGAGGCCCGGGATCGGTGCACCGTCGGTACCCACCACGGCCCCGTTCGGGTCGATCACGGCACCACCCTTGGTGCCCAGGTCCCCCAGCACCAGGCGCACGGCGTGCAGACGATCGCCCCCCAGGGGCCGCAGGCATTCCTCGGCAGTGGAGGCGCCGAGGAAGAACCTCCCGTACGGATCCTCGCCCCGTCCGAAGTCGTCATCTCTGCCCTGCGCGGCATGGCCGTTGAACCGGGTGACGCTCTCGGCGAGGACGTCCGGATCGATACCGATGGCCTGGGCCAGCTCCCCGATCGTCGCTGCGGTGTGCCAGAGCCCGGCCGCCCGCAGCTGCTCGGGATCAGGGGCGGGGACGCAGATCGCCGGATACCCGCCCGCCTCCGAGTCATCGAAGACGAACCAGAACTCCTCGCCCGCTCCGTCGTCCATCCGGGCGTGCATGCGACGGCCCATCTGGTCGTACGGCAGGAGTTCGTTGGCGAAGCGACGACCTGCGCCGTCGACGATGATCCCGGAGCGGAAACCGAGGGTGAACGCCGCGTGCCCGTTGGGGAACAGTGTCGCCGGACACCACCATGACTGGTCCAGCAGGTCGAGTCTGGCCCCGACCTCGTCGAACATGCGGACGGCGTCCCCGGAACCGGTATCCGGGTGGGAGGCCGACCAGTCAGAGGTCGGCATCCGCTGCCACCGTCGACGCAACTCCGTCGACCGCTCGAATCCGCCCGCGGCGACGAGTACGCCCCGCCGTGCGCGAATCGACCGCAGGCCCGAGCCCTCTCGCACCTCGACCCCCACGACCCGCCCGTCGTCGTCGCGGATAAGTCGCTCCGCAGCCGTCGACAGCCAGAGCTCGGCCGACTCCATGCCATCCAACGCCAGCACGAGCCGGGCGACCCAGGCGCGGCCGCCCTCCAACCTGGCGGTGTCCTCCGGGGAACCGAACTGATCCGACGGCACCGAGGAGCGGATATCTCCGGTGCGCTCACCCACCTCCTCCCCCTTGATGGGCTTGGGGTAGATGCTTCGACCCACCTCCTGGCGTCCGGGTGCGTCGAAGTAGTCGGGGAACGCCTGGAATCTCGTAGGGATCCCCAGCGTGTCCTGGAGGAAGTCGACGACCATCGGCCCGGTGTTCAGGTACGCGTCCTGCAGGTCGTGGTCGGTCCGGTCGCCCACGACGGCGCGGAAGTAGGTGCGGCCCGTGTCCACCGAGTCCTCCAGCCCGTCGCGGGCGAGGACGGCGTTGCCGGGCAACCACACCGCGCCGCCCGAGTACGCGGAGGTGCCCCCGAAACGGTCCGTCTTCTCGACGAGACAGGTCGACAGCCCCCGCGAGGCCGCCGCGGCCGCGCCGAAGAGCGCCGCGACGCCCGATCCCACCACAACCACATCGAACTCTGCATCGAACGTGCCGGCCTGCGTCGTCACGGGCTCTCCTCATCTCGTCGTCACGGGCACACGGCCCGGACACCGGCCGTGGGCCGACGCCTACTAGAACACGTTCTACACTAGCTTCCCGGCGCGTTTCCGTGGCCCGACCGGCGGGTTTCGTGACACCTCAACGTCGTGCGGGCATGATCGCGGTGTGACGCGCAACGAGGTCGAACACACCGAGGACGGTCGCTACATCGTGGTCAGGGGGAGGCGATGGAGGGCCACCGATCCGTCGATCCCGGACACGCTCAGGACCGAACTCGTCTCCGCGCTCATGACCGGCCGCCGGCTCGTGAAGTCCGAGGGTGACGCCGCGCGGGTGATGGTGCACGACGCCAAGACCGCGCTGGGCGAGCGCGGCGACCCCTGGTGGGATCCGACCGAGGAGGGGACGCGGAACCGGTTGGCCGCGACGATCCGAACGCTGCTCCGCTCCCGCGGCGAGGGCTCGATCTGCCCCAGCGACGCCGCCCGCACGGTGGGCGGCGAACAGTGGCGCGAGCTCATGGACACCGCCCGACAGGTCGCCCTGGATCTCCGAGCGGACGGCGTCGTCGCCATCACGCAACGTGGCCGGGTCGTCTCCGGAGCCGACATCCGAGGCCCGATCCGCATCGTGGCGGCGGACGCGCTCGACTTCCGGCCACCGACGGACGGCAGCGTGGCACGGAACTGAAGCTACCAGCCGGTAACCCCCGCCATGTCGCGGTTCGCGGCCT
Source organism: Dietzia sp. DQ11-44 (assembly GCF_014145205.1). NCBI lineage: Bacteria > Bacillati > Actinomycetota > Actinomycetes > Mycobacteriales > Dietziaceae > Dietzia > Dietzia sp. DQ11-44. The sequence continues at coordinate 4,921 of NZ_JAALEC010000667.1, read as the reverse complement.
TGTACGATCACTTCTGGTAGGAGACATTCACCAGATCGCCCCGTCCCCCTCTCACGGCGGGTCGTCCAATGGAAAGGCATACACCCTTGCGTCGCACAGTGTTCAACGAAGACCACGAGGCCTTCCGCCAGACCATCCGCGCCTTCATCGAGTCCGAGGTGTCCCCCCATTTCCAGGAGTGGTTCGACGCGGGCATCGTGCCGCGCGAGTTCTACTACAAGCTCGCCGATCTCGGGGTCTTCGGCATCAACGTCGACGAGGAGTACGGCGGCGCCGGGATCAACTCGCACAAGTTCGAGGCCATCCAGTCCGAGGAGACCGCCCGGGCGGGCGTGAACTTCGGTGGATCGGGCGTTCACGTCCTGCTGGGCCTGCCCTACATCAAGGCCCTGGCGACCGAGGAGCAGAAGCAGCGTTATCTGCCCAAGTTCGTCTCCGGCGAGGAGATGTGGGCGCTGGCCATGACCGAGCCGGGCACCGGCTCGGACCTCGCCGGCATGAAGAGCACCGCCAAGCTCTCCGAGGACGGCACCCACTACGTCCTCAACGGTGCCAAGACCTTCATCACCGGCGGTGTCCACGCCGACCGCGTGATCGTCTGCGCCCGGACCGCTCCCCCGCGCGAGGACGACCGTCGCTTCGGCATCTCCCTCCTGGCCGTCGACACCAAGCTCGCGGGTTACTCCGTGGGACGCAAGCTCGACAAGGTCGGTCTGCGCACCTCCGATACCGCGGAGCTGGCCTTCAGCGACGTCAAGGTCCCTGTCGAGGACCTGCTCGGCGAGGAGAACCGTGGTTTCTACTACCTCGGCCAGAACCTGCCGTCCGAGCGCTGGGGAATCGCGTACGGCGCCTACGCCCAGGCCGCGGCCGCGGTGCGCTTCGCCAAGGAGTACACCCAGCAGCGCACGGTCTTCGGCAAGGAGGTCGCCTCGTTCCAGAACACCAAGTTCGAACTCGCCGCCTGCCAGGCCAAGGTCGACGCGGCGCAGGCCGTCGCCGACCGCGCGCTCGAGGCACTCGACGAGGGAGAGCTAACCGCGGCCGAGGCCGCATCGGCCAAGCTGTTCTGCACCGAGATCGCGGCCGAGGTCATCGACCGTTGCCTGCAGCTGCACGGCGGATACGGGTTCATCAACGAGTACCCGATCGCCCGCCTGTACACCGACAACCGGGTCAACCGGATCTACGGCGGGACCAACGAGGTCATGAAGACCATCATCGCCAAGGACATGGGACTGTAGTCCCCCACCGGGCCTGATCCGGGCCGGGACCTGCGCGCCGCGCGGGTCCCGGCCCGAGCTCGTTCCCGGGTGATGCCCCCGACGTCGGAGACGCCACGACCGCGGGTTGCCGACATGAGTCCCGGCTTCGGGCGGTGATCCGTGAACAAACGAAGCCCCCACCGCGTCTCGCGGTGGGGGCCTCGTGGGGTCTGACCGTCGGTCAGTGCTTCTCGCGGCCCCAGTGGTACTCGAAGACCAGGGCACAGGCGGTGATGATCAGCGCGGTCGCGCCACCGAGCAGCACCCACCAGTTCCAGAACGCCGCGCCGAAACCGATGATGAGGATCGAGAAGGCGATGAAGAACGGCCAGAAGCTGTGCGGGCTGAAGAACCCGAGCTCGCCGGCGCCGTCGGAGATCTCCGCCTCCTCGTAGTCCTCGGGAAGCGTGCTGATGCGCCGCGCCACGAAGCGGAGGTACCCACCGATCAGCAGGCACAGCCCGGCGGAGAGCACGAGAGCCGTGGAGCCCACCCACTCGATACCCGTGCGCGAGGTGCCCGTGAGGTAGGTGTACGCGATGGCCAGGATGGCGAGGAAGACCACCAGTCCGTCGAAGATTCTTACTGTTGCGTTCATCGTGCAGGAGCCCTTCGCGTGATACCGGGAGAGACGTCAGTTAGCGGATGCGTTCTCGATGATGTTGTTCTGGTCGCGGGTATCGCTGCGGCCGGTCTTGAACGGTGCCGTGGACGTGGAGTAGGGCTCCTCGCCGATCGACGCGAGCGCCTCCGCGTTGGACGCGGTCGGGTTGTCCTGGCGGAACTGGATGTACTCCGCGAAGGCCTCCGGCGACACCGCCCTGAGCTCGAAATTCATCATCGCGTGGTACGCGCCGCACATTTCGGCACACCGTCCGACGAAGGCGCCCTCACGCTCGATCTCCGCGATCTGGAACATGCTCAGCTGCTGGTTCTGGCCGGGGTGCGGCATGACGTCGAGCTTGTAGATGAACTCGGGGATCCAGAAGGAGTGGATCACGTCGGCCGCCGCGAGGCGGAACTCGACGCGGGTTCCGGTCGGCAGTACGAGCACCGGGACCTCTTCGGAGGTGCCGACGGTCTCGATGTCGTTGAAGTGGAGGTACGACTTGTCCTCGGCGAGGCGACCGTGGATCGGACCGCCGGCGGCGGGCTCCCCGTGGTGACCGAGGGCCATGCGCTGCTCCTCCGAGAGGACGCCGGCCTCCTCGGCCGCACGCTGGGCCTCCTCGTTGGTGCCGTCCTCGATGGACACACCCGCGACGTCGACCTTGTTGTACCCGAACTTCCAGTTCCACTGGAACGCGGTGACGTCGACCTTGACGCCGACCTCTTCCTCCGGCCGGAGGTCGAGGACCTTGTTCTGCGTGATGACGGTGAAGTAGAAGAGCACCGAGATGATCACGAACGGCACCGCCGTGTAGACCAGCTCGAGCGGCACGTTGTACGCGGTCTGACGCGGGAACTCGCCGTCGTCGTTCTTCCTCTTGCGGTGGAAGGCCATGGTCCAGAAGATGAGGCCCCACACGAAGAACCCGACGACAAGCGAGGTGATGACGGTGATAGTCCAGAACTCCCTGATGGCGATGCCCTCGGGCGTGATCCCGTTGGGGAACCCGAAGTTCATGGTCTGGTTCCACCATTTGTTGTCGGTGTGGAGGCTGCAACCGGACAAAATCAAGCCCAATGTGCCGAGCGACACCGCGAGTGCAGCCCTGCGCGTCCGACGACGCCCGTCACGCTGTTCCACCATCACGCCTTCCTGATCAGCGGCACCGACCACGTGGCCGGGACACTTAGGAATCGTAGACCACGGCTCTCAGTTTGGAAGCCGCGGGTCCCGGCATTTCACCGAACCCACCCCTCCGCCGTCCGGCGCGGCGGGCGGGAGCCCCGGGACCAGTAGTATTCGAACCCATCGTGGCCCGCAGACGCGGGTTCTCCCCCACCCCCGACGACGATCGACGAGGTACCCGACGAATGTGTGGCCTGCTTGGTCTGCTCACCCCCGACGGCTCCGCCCGCGCCCAGGAATCGAGGGTTCTGGGCGCGATGGGGTGCCAGCGTCTCCGCGGTCCGGACGAGGTGGGGACCTGGGTCGACGACGACCTGGCGTTCGGCTTCAACCGTCTGTCGATCATCGACATCGCGCATTCGCATCAGCCGCTGCGCTGGGGTCCGCCCGAGGCCCCCGACCGCTACGCCCTGACGTTCAACGGGGAGATCTACAACTACGTCGAACTCCGTGCGCAGCTGCTTGAGGAGTTCGGTGCCGAGTTCCGGACCGAGGGCGACGGGGAGCCGATCGTGGTGGCGTTCCACCACTGGGGCCCCGCCGCCGTCCGCCGGCTCCGCGGGATGTTCGCCTTCGCGATCTGGGACACCGTCGAACGCACCCTCTTCGTGGCCCGCGACCCCTTCGGGATCAAGCCCCTCTACATGGCGACCGGTCCCGGGGGCACCGCGTTCGCGAGCGAGAAGAAGTCGATCACCGAACTGATCGACCTCCTCGCCGTCGACACCTCTCTCGACACCCGCGCCCTACAGCACTACGTCACCCTCCAGTACGTCCCCGAGGACGAGACGCTGACCCGCGGTGTCCGCCGCCTGGAATCCGGTTGCCACGCGACCCTCTCCCCCGGCGCCGCTCCGGTGATCGAGCGCTTCTTCGAGCCGACCTTCCCCGTGGTCCCTGTCGCCGACGGCGATTCCGAGCGCCGCTACGAGGAGATCGCCGTGGCCCTCGAGGACTCCGTGGCCAAGCACATGCGCGCCGACGTCACCGTGGGTTCGTTCCTGTCCGGCGGCATCGACTCCACCGCCATCGCCGCGCTCGCCCGGCGTCACAACGAGAACCTCCTCACCTTCACCACGGGGTTCGAGCGGGAGGGTTACTCGGAGGTGGACGTGGCCGCCGAGTCCGCCGCGGCGATCGGTGTGGAACACATCGTCAAGGTGGTCTCGCCCGAGGAGTTCGCCGCCGCGATCCCCGAGATCATCTGGTACCTCGACGAGCCGGTCGCCGATCCGGCCCTGGTCCCGCTGTACTTCGTCGCCCGCGAGGCCCGCAAGCACGTCAAGGTGGTCCTGTCCGGCGAGGGCGCGGATGAGCTCTTCGGCGGATACACCATCTACAAGGAGCCGCTCTCGCTCGCACCGTTCGAGAAGATCCCCGGTGGCCTGCGCCGCGCACTGGGAAGGGTGAGCACGCGGATCCCCGAGGGCACCCGTGGAAAGAGCCTGCTGCATCGCGGATCCATGAGTCTCGAGGACCGCTACTACGGCAACGCGCGCTCGTTCTCCGAGGACCAGGTCCGCTCGGTCCTCACCGACTACCGTCCCGAGTGGAGCCACCAGGACGTGACGGCTCCGATCTACGAGCGCTCCCGCGGGTGGGACCCTGTCGCCCGGATGCAGCACCTGGACCTGTTCACGTGGCTCCGCGGGGACATCCTGGTCAAGGCGGACCGGGTCACCATGGCCAACTCACTCGAGCTGCGCGTGCCGTTCCTCGACCGCGAGGTCTACGAGGTCGCCTCCCGCCTGCCGTACACGGAGAAGGTCGCTCACGGGACCACCAAGTACGCGCTCCGCAAGGCGCTCGAGCGGATCGTGCCGGCGCACGTGCTGCACCGGAAGAAGCTCGGCTTCCCGGT
>NZ_JAALEC010000666.1:0-356 GCF_014145205.1 Dietzia sp. DQ11-44 | reverse complement strand
TCCCGCCACTGGCTGGCCGGACCGGAGCTGCACGACTGGGCGCGGGCGCAGGTCCTGGCCTCGGGCACCGACGAGTTCGTGGACAAGGCCGCCGTGATGCGCATGCTCGACGAGCACCGCCGTGGCGAGTCCGACCACAGCCGCCGGATCTGGACGATGCTGTGCTTCATGATCTGGCACGGCATCTTCGTGGAGGGCCGCATCACCCCGGACATCGAGCAGCGGGACTACCCCGTGCGCCTCTAGCCCGACCCGACCCCGCCGCCAGCCGGACCCGATCTCGGGCCCCCGCGGGCCCGACCCATCGAGAAGAGCGTTCCGCACACACCCTCTCGGGGAATGCGTGCGGAACGCTC
>NZ_JAALEC010000665.1:0-2672 GCF_014145205.1 Dietzia sp. DQ11-44 | reverse complement strand
TTGGCCGGTCGGTGGTCGTCGGCACGGCGGTGAGCGCCCCGGGCGGGATCAGGCGGGCAGCAGCGCCGCGAGCTCCTCGGCGGCCTCGTCCCCGTAGGCCGCGGCGAGTCGCCGGCGCGCGGCGGCGGGGTCGATGCTCCACTCCTGGGTGCCGGTGGTCTCCAGCACGTGGGTCGCGATGAGAGCACCGAACTGGGCCGAACGCTCCAGCGAGAGGCCGTCGACCACACCGGTGAGGAATCCGGCGCGGAACGCGTCGCCGACGCCCGTGGGGTCGAGCAGGTTGTCCGAGGGCACGATGCCCACCTCGAGGGGCTCGGCGCCCTTCTCCACGATCACCACGCTCTTTCCTCCGCGGGTGGTGATGCGGGTACCGACCTTGTCGTCCAGCTCCTCGGCCGTCCACCCGGTCTTGTTCAGCAGGAGTTCGTACTCGTACTCGTTGGTGAACAGGTACCGGGCGCCGTCGACCAGCGCTGCGGCCGCCTCACCGTCGAGGAACGCCAGCTGCTGGGAGGGGTCGGCCGCGAAGTCGAGCCCGAGCTCGCGGCACTCCGCCGTGTGGGAGTTCATCGCGGTCGGGTCGTTGGCGCCGATGAGCACGATCTCGGGCCGACCGATGCGGTCGACCAGGCGGGCCAGGGAGATGGTGGCCGCCTCACCCATCGCGCCGGGGTAGAACGAGGCGAGCTGGGCCATGTCCGAGTCGGTGGTGCACACGAACCGTGCGGTGTGCAGGGCGGAGCTGATGTGGACCGCCGAGGTGTCCACGCCGTGCCTCTCCAGCCAGTCGCGGTACTCGGCGAAGTCCTCACCCGCGGCGCCCACCAGATGGGGACGACGGCCGAGCACGCCGAGCGCGAACGCGATGTTGCCACCCACTCCGCCGCGGCGGATCTGGAGGGAGTCCACCAGGAAGCTCAGCGACACGTGGGCGAGCTGGTCCGGCAGGAGCTGCTCGGAGAACCGACCCGAGAAGGTCATGAGGTGGTCGGTGGCGATGGAACCCGTGATGACTACTGACATGCTCCAGACAGTAGACGACCCGGGCCGACCAGCGATCGGCCCGGGTCGTCAGTGCCCGGCTGGACTCAGTTGAACGAGTCGCCGCAGGCGCACGAGCCGGTGGCCTGGGGGTTGTCGATGGTGAAGCCCTGCTTCTCGATGGTGTCGACGAAGTCGATCGACGCACCGGTCAGGTAGGGCACGCTCATCCGGTCGACGGCGAGCTTGATGCCACCGAAGTCGTCCACGACGTCGCCGTCGAGCGAGCGGTCGTCGAAGAAGAGCTGGTACCGCAGGCCGGCACAACCACCGGGCTGGACGGCGATGCGCAGGGCCAGATCGTCGCGACCTTCCTGGTCGAGGAGTGCCTTGGCCTTCGAGGCGGCGGCGTCGGTGAGCAGCACACCGGTGGCGGTGGTCTCCGTGGCGGTGTTCTCCGCAGTGGTCATGTCGGTTCTCCTTGCGATCCGAGAGGGTCTTCGGTGGCGTCCTACGGTGGTGCAACGCCCACCGGGGAGCTCTCTATTCCCCGGACGCCGCGTCGCCTGACACGATACGCCTGCGAGGAGTGACGGGTGAATGTCCTCGGCGGGGATCGATCGCCTAGCCTGGGTATGTGAAGTTGCGCGCATTCGGCTCCAGTAAAGACGACCCCGGCAAGGGCTCCGCAGGTACCGACACCGGGCCGGAGTCCTCCCCGGGCACGGATCCGGGGCCTGCAGGGGACGCCCGTCGGCCCGCGGGCAAGGGCAAGCCCACCCCCAAGCGGCGGGACCAGGAGCGCGCGCGCGGCCTGCGGACGGGTCCCGTCACGGCGCCGGTCACCCGTAAGGAGGCCAAGGAGCGCCGGAAGGCCGCCGAGGCCAGCATGACCAAGGACGAGCGCAAGGCCGCCCGGGCCGAGCAGCGTACCGCCCGTGAGGAGCGCCGCCAGCTCATGATGGCCGGCGACGACCGTTACGTGCTCTCGCGGGACCGCGGCGAGGTCCGTCGCTTCGCCCGCGACTGGGTGGACACCCACCGGCGCCTGATCAACTTCTTCATGCCGCTCGCGCTGTTCGTGATCATCTTCCAGCTGATCCCCAACCCGGAACTGATGTTCTACAGCCAGAACCTGTTCCTCATCCTGATCGTCGTGGTGGTGGTGGACGGAATCCTCCTCGGACGCAAGGTCAACCGGGTCGTCCGCGATCGGTTCCCGGACACCGAGGACACCGGGTTCGGCATGGGGTGGTACGCGGTGATGCGGGCGACGCAGCCGCGGATGCTCCGCACCCCGCGCCCCCGGGTACGCCCGGGCGACTCCATCTGACCTGATCACCAGCTGACCTGCTCGACAGCTGACCTGACCGACGATCCACGGAAAGGCCCGGAACGCCATGCGCCTGCTCGTCCTCGGCGGCACCCGATCGGGCAAGTCCGCCCACGCCGAATCGGTGGCCGCGGCCACCGGCGCGGACGTGGTGTACGTGGCCACCGCGCGACCGGACCACGACGACGCCGAGATGACCGCCCGGATCGCCGTGCACCGGGACCGCAGGCCCGCCGGGTGGTCCACCGAGGAGACCGACGAGATCCCGCGGGTACTCGCCGATCACCCGGACGACACGGTCCTCGTCGACGATCTCGGGGGCTGGCTCACCCGCCGAATGGACGCCACGCTCGGG
>NZ_JAALEC010000664.1:0-1309 GCF_014145205.1 Dietzia sp. DQ11-44 | reverse complement strand
GTCGAGGCCGTCGGCGACGGCGTCGCGCATCTCGCGGACGAGCTCGCTGCCCTGCTCGTTGGAGATCGACTCGGCCTCGACCGGCACCAGCAACAGCGCGGCGGCGCCGTCCTCGGAGGGGATCGGTCCCTGGGGCGCGGCGCCGACGACCTCAGCCATCCGCTCACCCGCCCCCACGGCCGCGGCGATCCCCTGCGGGCCCAGCTCGCCACCGTCCTGCCTGGTGACCACCAGTACCGCCGGCACCGACCCCGCGTCGGGGAATTCCTGCTGGATCTGGGAGACGAGGGCGGCTTCGGAGGTGTCCGGCAACGTCTGGGGTGCCTCGGACGCGCCCTCGGAGGACGCGAGCGCGAAGACGGCGCCGGACACGAGCAGGACCGCCGCGAGGATCAGCCAGGCGGTGAGCTTCCCCGTGAGCACGCCGACCCAGCCTCCGGTGGACGCGTCACTGTCCGTCGCGGTGCTCCCGGTTGTCATCGTCTCCCTCGCCCTCACGCGTTGTACTCGGAGAGGAACGCCTCGAGGATGGCGTTGACCTCGTCGGGCCGTTCCATGGTCGGCGAGTGACCCGCACCGGGGATCTCGTGGAAGCTCGTGGTGGCGATGAGCTCGGCGATCCGGCGCGACTTGTCCGGCGGTGTGGCCGCGTCCTCCGCACCCACCACGACCAGCGTCGGAGCGATGATCCGGATGGCCTCGTCCTCGCACGGATCCCGGTCCGCGACCGACTCGATGGCCTTGACCAGACCGGCGCGGTCGGTGCGCTCGAGCATCGCCATCCACTCCTCGACCCAGGGTGCCGAGAGGTTGCGGTCGGCGAGCATGATCGGCGCCACACGGGACCGCAGCGGCTTCATCCCGGCGACGCGGTACACCTTGGACAGGGTCTTGTACTTGCTGCGGTTGGCCGGCTCCTCCGCGGTGGCGGCGGAGTCGAGCAGGGTGAGGGAGTGCACGATCTCGGGGTTGCGGGCCGCGAGCCGTATCCCGACGAAGCCGCCCATGGACAGGCCGACGAAGTTCACCACGGGGATCTGCAGGTGCCGCAGGAGTTCGCTGACGTCCACCGTCAGCGTGTCCATGTCGTACCCACCGAGCGCGCGGGGCGAGTCGCCCTGCCCACGGAAGTCGATGGTCACGCACCGGTACCTGTCCCGCAGGTGGGCGATCTGGTGCTGGAACATCCACCCGGAGAAGAGCAGACCGTGGGCGAAGAACACCACGGGAGCGTCCTCACGACCGGCGGGCACGCCGGTGTCGGTGTAGGCGATGGTCGTGTGACCGCGCTGGAATGTGGGCATCGGGG
>NZ_JAALEC010000067.1:0-3146 GCF_014145205.1 Dietzia sp. DQ11-44 | reverse complement strand
CGAGCGCGCGGCGGCGGGCGGACCCCCACCGGGCATCGTGGCCAGTCGGCGACGCAGCTCAGCGACGCGGTCCGCCGTGCCGAGGCCGGACAGATCAACGACAGAGGTGCCCACTACCATCACCACCAACTCCCACCCCGGACGACACGCCGCCAACCGCTCGGATCGAACTATTTTTCGATCACGGGGAACAGTGAACACCACGAGCCCGACACAGTGCAAGAACACCTGTTCGAACGGGGTTCTCCTCGTCGTCGTCCCCCGTCGTTCACCCGGAGCATCTACCCTCGGTGACCATGAAGGCCTCCATCGGGAACCGCATCGTGCTCATCGGCGCCGGGGACGTGGGCATCGCCTACGGTTACGCGCTCGTCAACCAGGGCCTGGCCGACCACCTGTCCATCATCGACATCGACCACGACAAACTGGTCGGCGAGGTCATGGACCTCAACCACGGCGTCGTGTGGGCCCCCTCCCCCACCCTCGTCACGGAGGGCACCTACGACGACTGTGCGGACGCCACGATGGTGGTGATCTGCGCCGGCGCCGCCCAGCGCCCCGGCGAGACGCGGCTCGACCTGGTCGGCAGGAACATGGCGATCTTCGAGGGGATCGTCGGCGATGTCATGGCGACCGGCTTCGACGGCATCCTGCTCGTGGCCACCAACCCGGTCGACATCCTCGCCCAGGCCTCGTGGCGCTACTCCGGCCTGCCCTCCGCGCAGGTCATCGGCTCCGGAACGATCCTCGACTCCGCGCGCTTCCGGTTCATGCTGGGCGAGTACTACGACGTCGCCCCGATGAGCGTGCACGCCTCGATCATCGGCGAACACGGCGACACCGAGCTACCGGTCTTCTCGTCGGCCAACGTCTCCGGGGTGCCACTGCGTCGGGATCTCGACGGGGACCCGGCCACGCGGGAACGGCTGGCCCAGATCTTCACGGAGACCAGGGACGCCGCCTACCGGATCATCGACTCCAAGGGGTCCACCAGCTACGGCATCGGCATGGGGCTCGCCCGCATCACGCGCGCCGTCCTGCGCAACGAACAGGTGTCGCTACCGGTCTCCACGTTGCTGCGGGGCGAGTACGGCCAGGACGGGATCTTCATCGGCGTCCCCGCGGTGATCGGCCGGACCGGCGTACAGCGCGTGGTGGAGCTGGAACTCGACGCCACCGAGACCGAACAGTTCGCCCGCAGCGCGTCTGCGCTGCGGGCGGTGTCGGAGCAGTTCGAGATACTGCGCTGAGTCAGGGGGTCGCGGGGGGATCGCTGGCCGGGAACGACTCGTCGCCCCACTCGTCGGCGACCGCGTCGTCGTGGTCATACCGGGCCTTGTCCGCGGGCTCCTCGGAATGCTGGCCGATGCGGTCAGGGTTCTGCGGACTCGTCATGATTCATCCTCCTGCCGCCGTACGGGGCGTGCGGCGATACTCAGATTACCGGAGACCACCGACCCCGACCGCGACGGAGAGAACACCATCGCGCTCACCCCGGGAACAGGAGAGGGCGCCATGCACAGCACCGACTACACCGACACACTGATCCTGCCCGCGGCCGACACCCGGGCCGAGACGGCCACGGCGCCGCCCGCGGGGAGACGCTCGATCGCCGAGTTGCAGTACGAGAGGCTCTCGGGTGCGGACTACACCTGGACGAGCGACGATCTGATCTTCGACGTCCACTGCGCTCGCAAGGGCATCGGGGAGGCCGACCGCGCGGCCGAACGCGAGCGGTTCTTCTCCAAGGGCCAACCGTGCCTGCGCACCTCCCCGCTGACCAAGACGTACGGCTGGGCGATGCACTTCGACTCCGGCGGGAGGATCGCGCTGCTGCCCATGGGGTCGGACCGTCTGGCCGAACTGCAGGCCGACCCGTCCGTGACGATCAGGACCGCCATGAAGAGTTCCCGCTAGCCCGGCTCGACGTCCGGCAGGGAGCGCAGCCACCCGAGCACCGGGTCGCAGATGACCCGGGCGAACTCCTCGTACCCGGCGGGGCCGGGGTGTGCCCCGTCGCCGGCGGTGACCTCGCGCATCCACGCGCCGCCGGGCCGCAGTGAATCGAAGGTCGGAACGAACGGCACCCCGGCCTCCGCGCACACCGCGGCCATGGCCGCGGCACGGGCGGCGATCCGCTCGTTGACCTGCTCCCACATGACCGGTGGCGGCCCCACCACCAGGAACCGCCCCTCGGGAGCACGGGCGATCATCCCCCGCAGGGCCGAGACCGTGCCCGCCTCCTCGACACGGAGGGCACCCTCGTGCTCCATCACGTCGTTGACGCCGAACTCCGCGATCACCGCCGTGGTCGGGAACGCGGCCCGTCGGCGGTCGACCTCGTCCCAACGGTCCAGGATCATCTCGGAGGTGTCCCCGCCGATCCCCGCGACGGTGGTGTGGAGGCTCAGACCCGCCCCGGCACCCTCCTCGACCAGGTGCGCGGTCCACCCCCGGCCGGTCTCGTCGCCGTACCCGGCCACGAAGGAGTCACCGATGATGCAGACGGGGAGGTCGCGCGGTTCGCTCACGACGCCACGGTAGCTGGCCGGCGTCAACGTCAAGAGCGTTCCGCACACCCCACTCCGGGCAGATGTGTGCGGAACGCTCTTCGCGACGACACGGCACCGAGGGTGGGGGCGGCGTGCGTCAGTCCAGGTGACGGGACTGCGCCCAGCGGGTGAGCGCGTGCCGGTTGGACTGCTGGGTCTTGCGCAGCACGTTGGAGGCGTGCGTCTCCACCGTCTTGACCGAGATGAACAGCTTCTCCGCGATCTCCTTGTAGGTGTACCCGCGTGCCAACAACCGCAGCACCTCCTTCTCCCGCGGAGTGAGGGAGTCGACCTCCGGGTCGTGGACGGGCTCACCCCGCTCCTCCGGCCCGGGAGCGGCGCGGGCGAACGCGTCCAGGACGAACCCGGCCAGGCGCGGGGAGAACACAGCGTCCCCGTCGGCCACGCGGCGCACGGCGTCGGCGAGCTCCCCACCGGAGATGGTCTTGGTGACGTATCCGCGCGCGCCGCCGCGGATCACGGCGATCACGTCCTCCGCGGCGTCCGAGACACTCAGTGCGAGGAAGGTCGACACGGGCGCGTCGGCCGTGCCGGAGGTGGCGGGGGCGCCGGAGGTGGCGGGGGCGCCGGAGG
>NZ_JAALEC010000663.1:0-2853 GCF_014145205.1 Dietzia sp. DQ11-44 | reverse complement strand
CTGCTGGCCCACGGCTGCCCCTCGCCCACGTACGCGCACCTGTCATCGGTGGCCGCCCTCGTCACGGACTGGCACGGGCAGGGGGGAGTGGCGGTGGGGGGCACGGGCCCGGACGGGTCGGGTGTGTCGGCGGGCCGGGGCAGGTTGGTCGCTCGGCGACGGCATGGAAAGGTGGTCCTCGAGATCGACCGGGCGAGTGGAGCGGGGACGTAGATGAGCACGGACAAGTACGCCGACGAGATCGAGTCGGTGCTCATCGACACCGATGTGATCCGCGACCGGATCGCCGAGATGGGCGCGACGATCGGGGAGCGCTACCGGGACTCCGAACAGGAGGTCGTGCTGGTCGCCGTGCTCAAGGGCGCGGCGATCTTCGTCTCCGACTTCGCCCGGGCGCTGACCATCCCCTCCGAGCTGGAGTTCATGGCGGTCAGTTCCTACGGCTCCTCCACCAGTTCCTCGGGAGTGGTGCGGATCCTCAAGGACCTCGACCGTGACATCGCGGACCGCGACGTGATCATCGTGGAGGACATCATCGACTCGGGCCTGACCCTGTCGTGGCTGATGCGCAACCTCCGCACCCGCAATCCGCGCTCGCTGGAGATCGTCACCCTGCTGCGCAAGCCCGACGCGGTCAAGGCGGACCTGGACATCCTCGAGATCGGGTTCGACATCCCCAACGAGTTCGTGGTGGGGTACGGCCTGGACTTCGCCGAGCGGTACCGCGACCTGCCGTACATCGGCCGGCTGCACCCTCGCATGTACTCCTGACCGACGCTGTTGGACACATGTCTGGCAATTTCGTGATCCAGGTCACGCGAGGCGGTTAGCCTGGCGACATGTTCCCGGGAACCTTCGCCGCCACCACGCCCGACAAGCCCGCCGTGATCCGCCCCGCGACGGGCGAGCAGATCACCTACGCCGAGCTCGAGGCCAGGTCGGCCCAGCTCGCGCACGTCCTGACCGACGACTGGGGGCTGCGCCCCGGTGACACCATCGCCGTGGTCTCGGACAACACCCTCGAAATGGTCGAGATCTACTGGGGGGCGTTGCGGGTCGGGCTCTACATCGCCGCCATCAACCATCACCTGACGGCCGACGAGTCCTCCTACATCATCGGGGACTGCGGTGCCCGCGCCCTCTTCGTCTCCGCTCCCGTGGCCGACCACGTCGACCTGTCCCCGGACGCGCACCCCGACGTCGAGCACCGGGTGGTGTTCGGCGGGTCGCTCGACGGGTTCGCGGACTACCGAGAACTGCTGGCCGACAAGCCCACTGATCCGCCCGCCGACCAGCCCCGCGGCCACGACTTCCTCTACTCCTCCGGCACCACCGGACGGCCCAAGGGCGTGCGCGTGGACCCGCCGGAGGGGCAGATCGACGAGGTCCCCGACGTCTACACCCCGGTGTTCAGCTTCCTCTACGCGTTCGACGCCGACAGCGTGTACCTGTGCCCCGCGCCGCTGTACCACGCGGCCCCGCTGCGGTTCTGCGGCGTGGTCAACTCCGTCGGCGGGACCGTGATCCTCATGGACCGCTTCGACGCCGAGGAGTCACTGCGCCTCATCGAGGAGTACCGCGTGACCCACTCGCAGTGGGTGCCGACGATGTTCGTGCGCATGCTCAAGCTGCCGGAGGAGACGCGGATGCGTTACGACGTGTCCAGCATGACCCACGCGATCCACGCCGCCGCCCCGTGCCCGCCCGAGGTCAAGCGCCGGATGATCGAGTGGTGGGGCCCGGTGATCCACGAGTACTACTCGGCCACCGAGGGCATGGGGATCACGTTCATCAACTCGCAGGAGGCGCTCGAACGCCCCGGATCGGTGGGCCGCGACGGGCTCAAGGGCATCGCGCACATCTGCGACGAGGAGGGCCGCGAGCTGCCCATCGGCGAGATCGGCACCATCTATTGGCAGCAGGACGAGGGCACCTTCGCCTACCACGGCGATCCGGACAAGACCGCGTCCGTCTTCCACCCCGAGCACCCCAACTGGTCCACCTTCGGCGACGTGGGTTACCTGGACTCCGACCGCTTCCTCTACCTCACCGACCGCAAGGCGTTCACCATCATCTCCGGCGGCGTGAACATCTACCCGCAGGAGATCGAGAACGCACTCGCGCTGCACCCGGCGGTCGAGGACGTCGCGGTGATCGGGATCCCGGACGAGGAGATGGGGGAGAAGGTCCACGCCGTGGTGGTGCCCGCTCCCGACCGCGCCGACGACCCCGACCTGGGCGAGGAGATCCTCGGATCGCTCCGCGGCCACATCTCGGACTTCAAGATCCCGCGGGCGGTGGACTTCGTCGACGAGCTACCCCGCACGCCCACCGGGAAACTGGTCAAGCGCCGGATCCTCGACCGCTACACGAGCGGAACCGTCGCCTGAGGCGCCGATGGACCTGACCGGCGAGTTCGAACGCGAGCGACCGAGACTCACCCGGATCGCCGCGCGAGTCCTCGGTGATCCGGCCGAGGCCGAGGACGCGGTCCAACAGGCGTGGCTGCGGCTGGCGAGGACCGACGCCGCCGCCGTCGACAACCTGCAGGGATGGCTCACCACCGTGGTCACCAGAGTGTGTCTGGACCGTCTCAAGGCCGCGGTGCCGGTGCCCGTGCCCGGGGACGCGCCCGATCGTCCGGGTGCCGATCCCGACCCCGCCGAGGAGGTGGCCCTCGCCGAGTCGGTGGGGTCGGCGCTGCACCTGGTGCTCGACCGGCTGTCCCCCGCCGAGCGGGTGGCGTTGGTCCTCCACGACTCGTTCGCCGTCGACTTCGCCACCATCGCCGGGATCCTGGACTGCACCCCGGCCGCCGCCCGCAAGCACGCCTCCAGGGCCCGGTCCAAGGTG
>NZ_JAALEC010000662.1:0-1388 GCF_014145205.1 Dietzia sp. DQ11-44 | reverse complement strand
CACCGCGGGAGATGCGGCGCGCCGGGGCGAGCGTTCCGCCGGGAGCGGTGGCCACCACCCGGATCCCGTGTGGAGCCGCCTCGAGCGCGAGCGCTGTGGTCAGTCCGTTCACCCCGCCCTTGGACGCCGCGTACGGGGCCCGGTTGACGCCGCGCGTGGCCACCGAGGACACGTTGACGATGGTTCCGGCCTCGACGGAGACCATCGACGGCAGGACCGCGCGGCACATCCACATCGTGGGGAACAGCGAACGACGCACCTCCTTCTCGATCTGTTCCGGCGAGTACTCGTGGTAGGGCCGGGCCCAGATCGTGCCACCGACGTTGTTGATCAGTACGTCGATCCGGCCGTGGGCGGAGAGTGCGGCCTCGGCCGCGACGTGTGCGCCCTGGAACGTCTCGAGGTCGGCGACCACCGTGGTCACCCTGTGGCCGTCCGGCGACACGGCGGTCAGGTCCTCGGCGACCTCGGTGATCGCCTCCGCGCGGTCGACGGCGGTGACCAGTCCGCCCTCCCGGACGACCCGGTCGGCGACCGCACGACCGATTCCCTGAACCGCTCCGGTGACGAGAACGGACAGGCCGTCGAAACGGCCGGGGGAGAGAACGGGTGGGACGGCGTCGTGGTCACCGACCGGGGCGCTCACGACGCCACCCCGACGGACGAGTCGGCGAGCGCGGCCCGCATGGTCGCCTTGGCGTGTTCGGTGTGGCGCCGGATCAGGTAGCGTGCCGCGTCGCGATCCCCGTTCTCGAACGCGGTGACGATCTCGAGGTGCTCCGGCACGATGTCCTCGGACACCCAGCGGGCGTCCGGGAGGACACTGTTCATCACCCGGGTGACCTCCAGGATCCGGTAGGCCTGCAGGAGGGCCTCGTTGCCGGTGCACCGGAAGAGGTATTCGTGGAACTGCGCGTTCGCGGCGGTGAAGCGCGCCGGGTCGAGAAAGCGATCCCCCTGGATGTACTGGTTGGCCGACTCCGCCAGCATGCGGAACTCCGCGAGGCGAGCGGCGTCGAGTCGGCCCATGGTGAGCTCGACGGCTCCGAGTTCGAGCGCCATCCGGGCGTCGAACTGGGCGTCCGAGTGGGCGATCCCGGGATGCACCTCACCGCTGACGACACCGGTCGAGGACGTGATCGTCTCGGACCGCTCGCCCCCGGGTAGCGACAGGGCGGACGACGTCGTCGGCGGGACGGAGGTCCGGGGGACGGGGTGCAGGGTCACGGGTCGGGGGACGTATCCCACCGGCCGGGCGGCGAGGGGTGAGACCTCGTCCTCGGCCGCTTGTCCCGGCGAGGACCCGGGGCCGGACGCACCCGGGACACGGGACTCGAACCCGACCGGCCTGGCGGCGATGGCCGGCTGCGGGCGTGCGGGACCGCGCG
>NZ_JAALEC010000661.1:0-1296 GCF_014145205.1 Dietzia sp. DQ11-44 | reverse complement strand
CCTGACCGATCCCGTCGGGCACGCGGAGGACGCCGCCTGGTCCCCCGAGGGCGACGGGGTCGGGGATCTCGGGGACCCCGCCCGGCCGCTGCTGGACGCGGAGGACCGGGCCGCGCTGCGCACCGAGGTCGAACGCGCGCCCGAGGTCCTCGACGCGATCGACGACTGGTGGCCCACCCTGCGGCCGGAGCAATTGTTGGCCGACCTGTTCTCCAGCCGCGAGCGGATCTCCGAGGCGGCCGGCGACTATGTGGCCGAGGACCAGGAGGCCCTCTTCCGCGCCGACGGTGGGGCGTTCTCGGTGGCCGACGTCCCGCTCCTCGACGAACTCGCCGAACTGCTGGGCGAGGACCCCACCGAGGAGGGCAACGAGGCGGACCGAGCCTGGGCAGAACAGGTCCGTCAGGCGGAGGAGGCGCTCGAGATCCTCACCGGGTCGGCGGTCCAGGACATCGAGGACGACCTGGACCCGGAGGTCCTCATGGCGTACGACGTGGTCGACGCGGAGTCGCTCGCCCGGCGGCACAGTGCGGACTCGGACCTCACCGTCGCGGATCGTGCCGGCGCGGATCGGACGTGGGCGTTCGGTCACGTGATCGTCGACGAGGCGCAGGAGCTGTCCGCCATGGCGTGGCGCGCGCTGATGCGTCGCTCCCCCAACCGCTGGATGACCCTCGTCGGGGACGTCGCCCAGACCTCCAGCCCTGCGGGCATCGACTCGTGGGAGGACGCGCTCTCGCCGTACGTGGACGACCGGTGGGTCCTCTGCGAGCTCACCGTCAACTACCGCACCCCGGAGACAGTCTCCGCGGTCGCGGAACAGCTGCTCGCGCAGATCGACCCGGGGGCGACCTCGCCGCGCCCGGTACGTGCGGGCCGACGGCCTGTCGCGTGGCTCGAGACCGACACGGGCTCGGTGGGCCGGGTGGTGGCCGACGAGGTCTCCCTCGTGCCGGAGGACCGGGCCGTGGCCGTGCTCCTCCCCGATGACCTCGGGCACGAGAACGCCCCCGGGATCGCCGCCCTCAGGGACACCGTGATCGCGGCGCGCCCCGACGCCTCGGTCCTCCCCCTGGCCCTGGCCAAGGGACTCGAGTTCGACGTGGTGGTGGTGGTCGATCCGGAGCACGTCCTCGGACGTTCGCCGCAGGGGCTCCAGGATCTGTACGTGGGGGCCACCCGCGCCACCCAGGAACTGGTCCTCGTCCAGCCCGGTCGGTTCGGGCCACTGCTCTCACGGATCCGCGAGTCCGTCTCCGACGACACAGAGGAGCTCAGCGCATGAGCGACCACGCG
>NZ_JAALEC010000660.1:0-14322 GCF_014145205.1 Dietzia sp. DQ11-44 | reverse complement strand
TCCGCCGTGGCGTTGTGCGCGGTCCTCGCGGTGGGCGGCGGTTGCGGGCCCGCGGAGGAGGCGACCGACCGGACCGTGAGAGCGGAGACCACCGGTCAGGGCGCCGAGGCCGAGGCCGGGGGGCCCGCCGCCGTCGGCCCGAGAGGCCCTGCCAGGAACGGCAGCGAGCAGGATTTCCTCGACGACCTGACGGCGTTCGGACTACCCACGGAGATGACCGCGGCCACCACCGTCGAGGTGGGGATAGGGATCTGTCGGAGCATCTCCGACGGGTCCGACACCGAGACCATCCTCGATCACCTCCGCCCGCTCACCAGCGCGATCGCCGCGCAGGATCCGGAGCGCGACACCGCGGAGGTGGGCCGGGCCATCATCGATGCGAGCCGGGCCCACCTCTGCGGTTGACGCTCCCCGGTTCACCGATCCGGGTCGCCCGGACCCGGGTCGCCCGCCGGCTCAGGTCGTGTGGACGATGAGCACGTCGCAGACGGCCCGGCGGGCCGCATCCGCGGGCACCGACCCCAGGAGCCGGCCGGTCAGCGAGTTGAGGCCCTTGTTCCCCACGACGAGCAGATCCGCGTCCACCTCGTCGGCCAGCTTGATGAGCGATTCGACCGGCGCGCCCTTGACGGTGCGCGCCTCGACCGTCGACGCCCCTGCGGCGACCGCCCGGTCCTTGGCGGTCCGGACGATGTCCTCGGCCGGGTTGTCACCGCGGATCTGATAGGCGTCGTCGCCCAGCTGATCGGCGGCCTGGCTGACCGAACGCGGATCGGCGGGCACGTAGGCGCAGGCGATCACGAGGGTCGCGGACTCGTCGGCGGCAAGCGACGCGGCACGATCGACGGCCCGGTAGGACGACTCCGAGCCGTCCGTACCCACGACCACCTTCTTGTAGGCGCTCAATTCTCTTCCTCTCGTCGGCAACAAGTTCTACCCAGCGTAGTGCGCGTGGGTCCCCGCCGTGCCCGGTAAGCGCGCGACGTCACAGTGACGGGTCAGTCGATTCCCGCCTCGCGCATCCCCTTGAGCTCTTTGCGCAGCTCGGCGATCTCGTCCCGGAGCCGTCCCGCCAACTCGAACCGTAGGTCCGTTGCCGCCGACATCATCTGCTCGGTCATCTCCCCGATGAGTTTCTCGAGTTCCTTCCGTGGCCGCGCCGACTCCCCCGCCGCCCGTGCACCCACGAGCTCGGGGCGGTCCCGCGGATCGGAGGACGACTCCCCGTCCTTGTCCTCCCCGACCCTGTCGAGGATGTCGGCGATCTTGCGCCGCAGGGGCTGCGGGTCGATGCCGTGCTCGGTGTTGTACGCGACCTGCTTCTCGCGTCGACGGTCGGTCTCCTCGATGGCCTGTCGCATCGCCTCGGTGACGGAGTCCGCGTACATGTGGACCTCGCCGGAGACGTTGCGGGCCGCACGGCCGATGGTCTGGATGAGCGAGGTGGCCGACCGGAGGAAACCCTGCTTGTCGGCGTCGAGGATCGCCACCAGCGAGACCTCGGGGAGGTCGAGTCCCTCCCGGAGCAGGTTGATGCCCACCAGGACGTCGTACTCGCCGCGTCGCAGGTCGCGGAGCAGCTCCACCCGCTGCAGGGTGTCGATCTCCGAGTGCAGGTAGCGCACACGCACACCGAGTTCCAGCAGGTAGTCCGTGAGGTCCTCGGACATCTTCTTGGTCAGGGTGGTCACCAGCACCCGCTCGTCCCGATCGGCCCGGGCGCGGATCTCACCGAGGAGATCGTCGATCTGCCCCTTGGTGGGCTTGACGACGATCTTCGGGTCCACCAGCCCGGTGGGACGGATGACCTGTTCGACGAACTCGCCCCCCGTCCGTCCCATCTCGTACGCGCCGGGGGTGGCCGACAGGTACACGGTCTGACCGACCCGGTCGGAGAACTCCTCCCAGGTGAGCGGTCGGTTGTCGAGCGCTGACGGGAGCCGGAAACCGAAGTCCACGAGATTGCGCTTGCGGGAGGCGTCGCCCTCGAACATCGCGCCGATCTGGGGAACGGTCACATGGGACTCGTCGATGACCGTGAGGAAGTCCTCGGGGAAGTAGTCGATCAACGTGGCCGGGGAGCTGCCCGCTGCGCGACCGTCGATGTGCCGCGAGTAGTTCTCGATGCCGGAACAGAATCCGACCTGCTGCATCATCTCGATGTCGTACGAGGTGCGCATCCGCAGTCGTTGGGCCTCCAGGAGTTTGCCCTGGTTCTCCAGCTCCGCCAGCCGCACCTCCAGTTCCTCCTCGATCGAGGCGATGGCCCTGGCCATGCGGTCGGGTCCGGCGACGTAGTGCGTCGCGGGGAAGATCCGTACCTCGTCGACCTTCCGGACGACGTCTCCGGTCAGGGGGTGGATGTAATAGAGGGCGTCGACCTCGTCACCGAAGAACTCGATGCGCACGGCGAGCTCCTCGTAGGTGGGGATGATGTCGACCGTGTCACCCTTGGCGCGGAACGTCCCGCGTGTCATCGAGACGTCGTTGCGCTCGTACTGCACGTCCACCAGCAACCGCAGCAACCGGTCGCGTTCGACTTCCTGGCCCACGGCCAGGGAGACGGACCTGTCCAGGTAGGACTGTGGTGTGCCCAGACCGTAGATGCACGAGACCGAACTGACGACGACGACGTCGCGCCTCGACAGCAACGACGACGTCGCGGAGTGCCGGAGCCGCTCCACGTCGTCGTTGATGGACGAGTCCTTCTCGATGAAGGTGTCCGTCTGGGCGATGTACGCCTCGGGTTGGTAGTAGTCGTAGTAGGAGACGAAGTACTCGACGGCGTTGTTGGGCAGCATCTCCCGCAACTCGTTGGCCAACTGCGCGGCGAGGGTCTTGTTGGGGGCCATCACCAGGGTCGGCCGTTGGACCTGCTCGATGAGCCAGGCCGTCGTGGCGGACTTACCGGTACCGGTGGCCCCGAGCAGCACGATGTCCCGCTCTCCCCGCCCCAGCCGCTCGGTGAGCTCGGCGATCGCCGTCGGCTGGTCCCCGGACGGGACGAACTCGCTGACCACCTCGAACCGGTCGGTGGTGCGCTCGACATCCCCGATGGGACGGAACTCGGAATAGGAGAGGACGGTCGGGTCTGCGGGGATCCCGTCGTCGGGGATCTCGGTCGCGAATGCCATACCCTCAGCCTACGAGGCTCCGCACACCCCCGCCCGACAGCGATGTCCCTCGGATGTCAGAGGCGACAACTACACTGCGCCCAAGCTCGCTAACCCTATGCTGTCTCGTCTGGAGAACCCCGTGGCCTGGACCCTCAATCGTCGTCGTACCCATCGTCCCCGCCTCCGGACTGGGCCGTTCGCGACGGCGACCGCCGCGACACTCGCGGCAGGGGCGCTCACCGTCCTCTCCCCCGTCGCGGCCGCCGCGCCCTGTGACCCGTGGCCCCCGGCCGGTGGAGGCTCCGGCTCCGGCTCCGGATCCCTCGGAACACCTGCCGCAACTCCAGCCACCCCGTGGGCGACCGGGGACAGCGGCTACATCCCCGTCCTGCAGGGACGCACCACGACGGTGGAGTTACTCACCGGACCCACCAGTCCCAACAAGACGGTCGAACGCTTCGGGATCTCCGGCACCGACCTGGGAATCCTCTGGGAGAACGGCGACGCCTCCAGCCCGCAGGTGTTGATGGCTCTCGGCGACACCATGGGCGACTGCAGTCTTCCGGGAGACCAGTGGCGCAGCAACATCCTGTTCCGCTCGTCCGACCGCACCCTGTCGGACGGGATGCGTATCGACGACGCACCGATGGAGGGGCCGGGACTGGCCAAGTCCATCCTCCCCCGCTCCGGTCTGCCCGGTGAGGTCACGGTGATCCCGACCGCGGGTGTGCAGGTGGACGGCACCCAGTACCTGCGCTACATGTCAGTGGCCAGCTGGGGTGCCCCCGGCGAGTGGATCACCAACTACTCCGCACTCGCGGCCTCGGAGGACAACGGGGAGAACTGGACGCCCGTGTCGGGCACCGCGCGCACGGGCACGGGGAGTGCTCAGCTCATCCCGCCGTCCCTGGGCGCCCCGCACACGACCCATACCGCCGGTCAGATGAGCGCCTTCCTCGAGCACGACGGGTACGTCTACGAATACCTGACCCCGTCGGGCCGCAGTGGTGCCGCGACCCTCGCCCGGGTCCCCGCGGGCTCGATCGAGGACATGTCGGCCTACGAATTCTGGAACGGGACCGGGTGGGTGGCCGACCACCGGGCCACCGCCCCGGTGATCCCCGCCCGCGTGAGTGAGCTCTCCGTGTCGTGGAGCCCGCGGCTGGGGCGCTTCATCGCTCTGTACACCAACGCGAACAACGACATCGTCATGCGGCAGGCCGCGACCCCCGAGGGGCCTTGGTCGGGCGAGGACATCCTGCTGTCGTACGCCCACGTGCCCACCCTGTACGGCGCGTTCATCCACCCCTGGAGCCCGGCGGTAGAGACGGTGGGCTCGGACCTGTACTTCACCATGTCCACCTGGGACGCCTACAACGTGTTCCTCATGAAGACCGACCTGAACCGGATCCCGGCGCGGACGTTGCCGGACCCCAACGCCCGGATGCGTACCGCCGACGACAGTTGGACCCGTGACACCCCAGATCCGGCCGAGACCGGTGAGACCGTGCTCGTCGAGCGTCTCCCGATCCCGGGGGCCTGAGATGAGCCGCGCTCTATCGCGGCTGGCCGCGACGGGGCTGGCCGCGGTGACGGCGTCCGTCGCCACGCTGGCCACCACCGGGGTCGGCACCGCCACGGCCGGCCCGTGCAGCGAGATGTTCGGCAACTTCGGGTCCCTGCTCGAGAACCAGACCGGCGCCGGCATGGCGGGGGGTTCGCTGGCGTCTCTCGGTTCGGGTTCCTCCGGCTCACTCGGGTCCGCCTCGCGGGCCATGGGCTCGGCGGACCGCTCGGGCTCACTCGTGCAGCAACTGGAGACCGGGTCCCTGGGCAACGGACTCTCGGGCTCCCTGAACACGGTGACCGGATCCGTCTACGGGATGCCCCCGTGGATCACCGGGGAGGAGGGCACCGTCCCCGTCCTCCGCGGTCCCACGCAGTTCCTCCAGCTCGTCACCGGACCCACGAGTCCCACCGAGTCGATCAGCCGCTACGGGGTGGCCGGAACCGATCTCGGCATCATGTGGGACAACGGAGACCCCACCGATCCGCAAATCCTCATGGCGTTCGGCGACACCATGGGTGACTGCACCATCCCGGGTAGCCAGTGGCGGTCGAACGTCCTGTTCCGTTCCCGTGACGACGACCTGTCGGACGGAGTGACCATCGACTCAGCGGCGACCGGTCCCGACGGTCTGGCCAAGTCCCTCGTTCCCCGTTCGGGGCTACCCGGGGAGGTCACGATCATCCCGACCGCGGGCATCTCGGTGGAGGGGGTCCAGTACCTGCGCTTCATGTCGGTCGCCAACTGGGGTCAACCGGGTTCGTGGACCACCAACTACTCGGGGTTGGCCTACTCCACGGACAACGGCGAGAACTGGACCGTCGTACCCACTCTGGCCCGGCCGATCACCTCTGCGGTCCCGGTCGGCGAGGGTGCACCCCCCGTGGACGCCGCCTGGCGGGACTCGCAGATGAGCTCCTATCTCAAGGCCGACGATCACCTCTATGAGTACCTCACTCCGTCAGGGCGCCAGGGTGCCGCGATCCTCGCCCGCGTACCGCTCGCCGGATCGCCGTCGGCGGAGGACCTCGACGGCACCGACGGAGCCCCGCCCGCCGCGGGGGTCCTCGATCCGGCCGCCTACCGGTACTGGGACGGCACGGACTGGGTCGTCGACCCGGGGAACGCCGAGCAGGTGTTGCCCCGCCCGGCCAGCGAACTCTCCGTGATGTGGAACAACTATCTGGGCAAGTACACCGCGATGTACTCCCAGGGCTTCAACTCCGTCGTGCTCCGCACCGCGGACCGGCCGGAGGGCCCCTGGACGGGGCCCACAGTCCTCGTGGACTACTCCATGCTCCCCGGCGTCTACGGCGCGTTCATGCATCCGTGGGCCCAGGGTGACGATCTGTATTACCTGGTCACCACGTGGAACGCCTACAATGTGTTCCTCGTGCGCACCAGTCTGTCCGAGGTCTTCCCGAGCACCCTCCGCAGAGCCGCGGCCCCCGCCGGGCCCGCCACCTCCGAGGTGATCAGGCACGTCCCGGTGTCGGAACTCGTCGACGGTGCGGTCCCGACGGAGTGACCGCGGCGGCGTGAACAGGGAGAGGTGAGCAGGGCGGGGTGAGCGCGCCGGGTGACCGCTCAGCGGTCCGACGCCTCACAGAGGGTCCGCTCCCACTCCCGGGTCTCCTCGCGGTCGGCCCGGCGGAGGATCTCCGAGTACTCCACCCGCGCGCTCGGATCCGAACCGATGGCCTCTGCCATCAGCAGGGCGAACTCGTGTTCCGGATCGTCCTCGGCGAGGATCGACACCTCGAGTGGCCGGGCGGGGTCACACCAGTGCAGGAGAGGACGTTCGGCGGAGCGGTCACGGACGTATCCCGCACCGGTCAGGAGCGCCAGCGCACGCTCCACGGTCGCCTCGTTGGGCACCGTCACCTGCAGGTCCACGATGTCCGGCGCATCGAGACCGTCGACCGCGGTGGGGCCCACGTGATCGATGCGGGTCGCGACGTCCCCCAGCACGTGACGCAACCTCGCCGTCGCCCTCGCCGCCTCCGCCGCCCATTCCGGCCGGAACGGCACCACTGTCCGGTCCCCCACCACAGGTGTGCCCGTCCGCAGGTTGTGCTCGAAGGGCCGCAACCGTAGCTCGACGAGCATCCGGACGATCTCCCGAACCGGTTCGCGGTCGCCGGAGTTGTCGATCAGGACATCGGCTTCCGCCCGACGGGCCTCGTCCGTCGCCTGACGGGACATACGCGCGCGGGCGTCGTCCTCCGGCATACCCCGCTGCTCCACCAGTCGCCGGAGTCGGATCTCCGCCGGGGTGTCCACCACGATCACCAGGTGGTAGGCGGGAGTCATCCCGCCCTCCACCAACAGGGGCATGTCGTGGACGACGATCGCGTCCTCGGGCGCCGAACCGAAGAGTTCGGCAGTGCGCTCCCCGATCAGCGGATGGGTGATCGCGTTGAGTGCGGCGGTCCGCTCCGCGTCGACGAAGGCACGAGCGGCGAGCGCGGCCCGATCGAGAGCGCCGTCCGGCCCCACGATGTCGTCGCCGAACTCGGCGACGAGCATCGCCAGACCCGGGGTGCCCGGTTCGACGATCTCCCTCGCGATCCGGTCCGCGTCGACGATGACCGCACCGGCCTCCGCGAGCACTGCCGTCACCGTCGACTTGCCGGCTCCGATTCCACCGGTCAGACCCACCATCAGCATGGGTCGAAGTCTAGGTGACCGGGGTCTGCCCCGGCCGCCGTGGCATCTCCCCCGGCACAAATAGACCACGGCCCCGGTCGGCGACCCACCGTGGTGGGACGACCGTCCGGGGCCGTGGTCCGGGCCGTCAGGCGCCCGTGGCGCCGTCAGACCGCGAGGTCACTCACCGCCGGCGAGCTTCGCCCGCAGGGCGGCCAGCTGCTCGTCGGACGCCAGCGAACCACCGGTCGACTCGGCCGGGCTGCTGGTCTCCGCAGCAGCGGGACGGGACGACGACGGGGCGGACTCGGACGAGTAGTTGGTCGGCGCGGCCTCCGCGGCCTCCGCGGCAGCAGCGCGACCCTTCTCGATCTGACCGGTGTGCATCTTGTGACGACGCTCGGCCTCCGCGTAACGGTTCTCCCACTCCTCACGCTGCTTCTCGAAGCCCTCGAGCCATTCGTTGGTCTCGGGATCGAAGCCCTCGGGGAAGATGTAGTTGCCGGCCTCGTCGTAGCTGTCGGCCATGCCGTACTTCGACGGGTCGAACTCCTCCGTGTAGTCCTCGTCCGCCTGCTTGAGCGAGAGCGAGATACGGCGACGGTCGAGATCGATGTCGATGACCTTGACCATGGCGTCGTCGTTGACCGTGACGACCTGGTCCGGGACCTCGACGTGGCGCTCGGCCAGCTCGGAGATGTGGACGAGGCCCTCGATGCCCTCGTCGACACGCACGAACGCGCCGAACGGGACGAGCTTGGTGACCTTGCCCGGCACGATCTGACCGATCGCGTGGGTCCGGGCGAAGTGCCGCCACGGATCCTCCTGGGTGGCCTTGAGCGACAGCGAGACGCGCTCGCGGTCCAGGTCGACGTCGAGGACCTCGACGGTGACCTCCTGGCCCACCTCGACGACCTCGGACGGGTGATCGATGTGCTTCCAGGACAGCTCGGACACGTGGACGAGACCGTCGACTCCGCCGAGGTCGACGAACGCACCGAAGTTGACGATCGAGGACACGACGCCCTTGCGGACCTGGCCCTTCTGCAGCTGGTGCAGGAACTCCGAGCGGACCGCGGACTGGGTCTGCTCGAGCCACGCACGGCGCGAGAGCACGACGTTGTTGCGGTTCTTGTCCAGCTCGATGATCTTGGCCTCGAGCTCCTGGCCCACGTAGGGCAAGAGGTCGCGGACGCGGCGCATCTCCACCAGGGAGGCCGGGAGGAAGCCACGCAGGCCGATGTCGAGGATGAGGCCACCCTTGACGACCTCGATGACGGTGCCCTTGACGGCCTCGTCCTTCTCCTTGAGCTCCTCGATCGTGCCCCAGGCGCGCTCGTACTGGGCGCGCTTCTTGGACAGGATCAGACGGCCGTCCTTGTCCTCCTTGGTCAGGACCAGGGCCTCGACCTCGTCGCCCACCTCGACGACCTCACCGGGGTCGACATCGTGCTTGATGGAAAGTTCGCGCGAGGGGATGACACCCTCGGTCTTGTATCCGATGTCGAGCAGGACCTCGTCGCGGTCGACCTTGACGATCGTGCCCTCGACGATGTCGCCATCGTTGAAGTACTTGATCGTGGCGTCGATGGCGGCGAGGAAATCCTCCGCGGAGCCGATGTCGTTGACGGCTACCTGCGGCGAGGTGGTTTTGGTGGTCATAGGGTGGGGTGCTCCGGAGTGGATAGGAATCGTAGGTGGACAGATGTTCGCGAGCG
Source organism: Dietzia sp. DQ11-44 (assembly GCF_014145205.1). Lineage (NCBI taxonomy): Bacteria > Bacillati > Actinomycetota > Actinomycetes > Mycobacteriales > Dietziaceae > Dietzia > Dietzia sp. DQ11-44. The sequence goes on along the minus strand of NZ_JAALEC010000660.1, from coordinate 5,272 downwards.
TGTACGCACGCGACGGTCAACTGTACTCTGCCAGCGTGACGTCCACAAACCCCCCCGACCACGGCGAGTCCGTCCGCGCCTCCCGCACGTGGTGGGACACCGAAGCGGTCGAGTACCACGACGAACACGGCGACTTCCTCGGTGCCCACTCCCCCGACGGTGAGTTCGTCTGGTGTCCCGAGGGCCTGCACGAGGGCGACTGGAATCTCCTGGGTGACGTCACGGGCCGCGACGTCCTGGAGATCGGGTGCGGTTCCGCACCGTGCTCCCGGTGGATCGCCGGCCGCGGGGCCCGCGCCGTCGCCGTCGACCTCTCCGCCGGGATGCTCCGCGTGGGTGCCGAGGCCGCGAGCAGGTCGACGGGTCCGGCAGCCGGAGTGCCGCTGATCCAGGCCGATGCCGGCCGCCTGCCGTTCGCCGCCGACAGCTTCGACGTCGCGTTCTCCGCGTTCGGGGCGATCCCCTTCGTGGCGGACACCGCCGGGGTCATGGCGGAGGCCGCACGCGTGCTCCGACCCGGCGGACGGTTCGTCTTCTCCGTCAACCACCCGATGCGGTGGATCTTCCGTGACGATCCGGGGCCCGAGGGGCTGGTGGCCGCGTTCCCGTATTTCGACCGCACGCCCTACACCGAGTACGACGAGGAGGGCGACCTCACCTACGTCGAGCACCACCGCACGGCTGGTGACCGGATCCGGGAACTGGTCGGTGCCGGGTTCGTGGTCCGGGACCTGATCGAGCCCGAGTGGCCGGAATGGCTGGACCGTGAATGGGGGCAGTGGAGCCCGCTGCGCGGCAGCATCTTCCCCGGCACCGCGATCTTCGTGGCCACTCTCCCCTGACCGCCGGCGACACGACCGTGGGGCCGGCTACAGGATCTTGGACAGGAAGTCCTGCGTCCGTTGGTGCCGGGGCGCCCCGAGTACCTCGGACGGGTGGCCGGCCTCGACCACTACTCCGTCGTCCATGAAGGCGATCGTGTCGGCGACCTCCCGGGCGAAGCCCATCTCGTGGGTGACCACGATCATGGTCATCCCGGCGTCCGCGAGATCCCGCATGACGCCCAGGACCTCACCGACCAGCTCGGGGTCCAGCGCGGAGGTGGGCTCGTCGAACAGCATGAGCTTGGGCTCCATCGCCAGCGCGCGGGCGATCGCCACCCGCTGCTGCTGACCACCGGACAGCTGCGCCGGGTAGGCGTCCGCCTTCGCCGAGAGCCCGACCTTCTCCAGCAGGACCCTGGCCCGCTCAGAGGCCTCGGCCCTCGACTCGCCCTTGACCAGCATGGGCGCCTCGATGACGTTCTCCAGGGCGGTGCGGTGCAGGAACAGGTTGAAGTGCTGGAACACCATCCCGATGTCCCGGCGTTGCCTGGCCGCGTGCCGGGGCGAGATCTCGTAGAGCTTGTCGCCCTTCTCCCGGTACCCCACCAGGTCGCCGTCGACGTACAACCGACCGGCATCGACACGCTCGAGGTGGTTGATGCACCGGAGGAAGGTGGACTTGCCGGACCCGGACGGGCCGACCAGGCACAGCACCTCCCCGGCGGCCACCTCGATGTCGATGCCCTTGAGCACCCTCAGCGAGCCGAAGCTCTTGCAGACCTGCTCGGCCCTGACCATCGGAGTCATGGCATTCCTCCCGACTGGTCGGTCCCTCTGGCCGCGGCGAGCCCGGAGGGGGTGAGGCCGTCCGCCTCTGCCAGCGCCCGCAACTGCTTCGCCGTGAGCTGGCGGGTGGCGCCGCGGGAGAACTTCTTCTCCAGGAAGTGCTGCCCCACCATGAGCACACTGGTGATCACCAGGTACCAGGTGGCCGCGACCAGCAGCAGCGGGATCGGCTGGAAATTGACCCCGGAGATGTCGCGGGCCTGACCGTAGAGCTCGCCGGAGAACGGGATGGCCACGACGAGTGAGGTGGTCTTGAGCATCGAGATCAACTCGTTGCCGGTCGGCGGGATGATCACCCGCATGGCCTGCGGAAGGATCGTCCGGCGCATCGTCTGTCCCCACGACATGCCGAGCGCGGTGGAGGCCTCGGCCTGGCCCTCCGGAACGGACGAGATACCCGCCCGCACGATCTCGGCCATGTAGGCGGCCTCGTTCATGGCCAGACCCACCACCGCCAGCCAGAACGCCGAGTACAACACCATCGTGTCGTCGAAGCGCACGATCTGGAAGTCGGTGAAGGGGATGCCGAACTGGACCTGCCGGTACAGCGTGAAGATCAGGCCCCAGAACAGCAGCTGGACGTAGATGGGTGTTCCGCGGAAGATCCACAGGTACACCCAGGCCACGGCCTTGAGCACCGGGTTGCTGCTCATCCGCATCACCGAGAGGATGACCCCCAGGATGACGGCGAGGATCATCGACAGCACCGTCAGCGCGATGGTGTAGAACACCGCCATGCCGAACCGGGTGTCGAACAGGTAGCGGCCGTAGGTGCCCCAGCCGTAGGCCGGGTTGGTCGCGGCGCCCCAGATGAACAGGAACACCAGGACCAGGACGATAGTCGCCGAGACCCACCGCCACGGGTGCCGGAGCGGCACCGCCTCGATGGGGTCAGGAGCGTCTCGGGGGGCCGAGGCGCGGTTCTGCGCGGTGCTCACCGACCGGTTCAGCCCTTCCGGATCTCGGCGTCGTCGATCAACCCGTCCTCGAGGCCCCAGTTCTGGGCGATCTTCTCGAAGTCACCGGTCTCGATGAGCTTGTCGGCTGCGGCCTCGAGCGCGGCGGCCAGTTCGGACCCCTTGCGCACGGGCCAACCGTAGGGGGCGGAGTCGAAGACGTCCCCGGCCAGCTGCATCTTGCCCTCGGACTGCTTGACGGCGTACGCCGAGATGGGCGAGTCGGCGGACATGGCGTCGACCTTGCCGAGCGCCACGGCGGTGGAGGCCTCGTCCTGGGAATCGAACTGGACCTTCTCGATCGGGGGATTGCCGGCGGCGACGCACGCCTCGCTGCGGGCGGGCACGTCCTCCTGGTCGGAGACCGTGGTGCGCTGGACCGCCACGCTCAGGCCGCACGCGTCGTCGGGGTCGACGTCGGTGCCCGCCGCCGATGCCCACTGGATGCCGGCCTCGAAGTAGGTGACGAAGTCGACGGTCTGCAGCCGCTCGTCGTTGACGGTGAACGACGAGGCGCCCATGTCCATGGTGCCGCCCTCGATGGCGGGGATGATCTTCTCGAAGTCGGACTCGCGGAACTCCGCACGCAATCCCATGAGCTGGGCGGCGGCGGTCATCACGTCGATGTCGAAGCCGACGATCTCGCCCCGCTCGTTCTTGAACTCGTTGGGCGCGTACGGCGGGTTGGTGCCGATCACCAGCACGCCCTTCTCGCGGATCTCGGCCGGTACGAGGGCGGCGATCTCGTCGTCCGTCTCGAGCGAGACCTCCTGCCTCGGCTCTCCCGAGTCCTCGGGACCCTCGGTGTTGGTGGTGCAGCCGGTGAGCGTGAGGGCCGCTGTGGCGGTCAGTGCCAGTGCGGCACGGAGGCCGCGCCGTGAGGTGAGGGTCATGTGCGTGCCCTTTCAGGCGTCGGGTAGCCGAATCTGCAATGAACCTAGGGCATACGTCGAGCACCACAAAACGCACCGCCCGCTTTTGGCGTCAGTGGTTACCCACTGGTTACTCAGTGGGCCGCGGAGTCCCAGTCGGGCCCCGTGCCCGTGGAGACGTCCAGCGGGACGTTGAGTTCGATGGCGGAGTACATCCGGTCGACGACGAGCTCGCGGACCTCCTCGAGTTCGCCCTTCGCCACCTCGAGCACCAGTTCGTCGTGGACCTGGAGCAACAGACGGCTCTGCAGCCCCCGCTCGTCGAGGTCGGCGTCCACCTTGAGCATCGCCGCCTTGATGATGTCCGCGGCGGTGCCCTGGATGGGGGCGTTGAGGGCCGCACGCTCGGCGTTCTCGCGCTTGAGCCGGTTGTCCGAGTTGAGCTCGGGCAGGTAGCGCCGACGACCGAACAGCGTCTCGGTGTAGCCGTCACGTCGGGCCTGGTCCACCACCGCGTGCAGGTAGTCGCGGACTCCCCCGAAGCGGGAGAAGTACGCGTCCATCTGCTCGCGGGCCTCGGTCTGGCTGATGCCGAGCTGCGCGGCCAACCCGAACGCGCTGAGCCCGTAGGCGAGCCCGTAGCTCATGGCCTTGACCCTGCGCCGGAGCTCGGGGGTGACCTGGTCGATCGGCACCCCGAACGCCCGGGAGCCGACGAAGGAGTGCAGGTCCTCGCCGGTCCGGAACGCCTCGATCAGTCCTTCGTCACCGGACAGGTGCGCCATCACGCGCATCTCGATCTGGCTGTAGTCGGCCGTGAGCAGGCAGTCGTAGCCCTCGCCCACGACGAACGACTTGCGGATCCGTCGGCCGTCCTCGGTGCGGACCGGGATGTTCTGCAGGTTCGGATCGGTGGAGGACAACCGCCCGGTCGCGGCGACCGTCTGGTTGAACGTGGTGTGGATGCGCCCGTCGTCCCCGATGGACTTGATCAGCCCCTCGACGGTGGTGCGCATCTTGGTCGCCTCGCGGTGCAGCAGCAGTGCCTCGAGGAAGGCCCGTCCCGGGGTGTCCCCGGTTTCTTTGGAGAGAAGCTCCTCCAGCGCCTTGGCGTCGGTGGTGTACCCCGTCTTGGTCTTCTTGGTCTTGGGCATGCCCAGGGTGTCGAACAGCACCACCTGGAGCTGCTTGGGCGAACCGAGGTTGATCTGCTCGCCCCCGATCGCGGCGTAGGCCGCCTCTGCCGCGTCACGCCCACGGTCGGCGAACCCGTCGCGGAGGTCGTCCAGGGCCGACGAGTCGACCGCGATTCCGATCGACTCCATCCGCGCGAGCACCGGCACGAGCGGCAGTTCCATATCCGCGAGCAGCTGCGCACCGTGCACCTGCTCCAGCTCCACGTCGAGGCGCTCGGCGAGGTCGATCACGGCCCGGGCGCGGGTCGCCGCCGAGTTGGCCGCCTGCTGCTCGGCCTCGGACTCGTTGACCTCATCCAGCAGCGACAGTTGTTTCTCCGCCGCCTCGGGCTCCGGGAGCTCACGCTGCAGGTGGCGCTGGAACAACTCCGCCAGGCCGTAGCTGCGCTGACCGGGACGGACGAGATAGGCGGCGAGTGCCACATCCAGCGTCACACCGCCCAGGCGGAGGTCCCGGCCCATCAGGGCGTGGGTCGCGGCCTTGGCATCGTGTACCGCCTTCGACACCGCGTCGTCGGCCAACCACGCCTGTAGAGCCTGGTCGTCGGCGGGGCCGATCCGTGCGAGGTCGATATGTC